>CALKAA010000497.1 GCA_937983495.1 uncultured Gemmobacter sp.
GGCGCCGACGGTTTCTGATGGCTTCGGCCCCGAAACGGGCTGCCTTCCACCCCCTGCCCGATTTCAGCCACGCAGCAGCCGCCCGATCCGCGCGATGCCTTCGTCGATCTGCGCCTCGGACGCGCAAGAGAACGACAGCCGCAACGTGTTGCGGTTCGATCCATCGGCATAGAAGGCCCCGCCCGGCACAAAGGCCACACGCTGTTCCGCAATGGCACGCGCCAGCAGCGCCGCGCCATCCATGCCCTCGGGCAGCGTCAGCCAAATGAACATGCCGCCCTCGGGCCTTGTATAGCGCACGCCCTCCGGCAATTCCCGCGCCAGCGCCGCCAGCATCCGGTCGCGCCGCGCCCCATAGGTGGCGCGCAGCTTGGCGGTGTGGCTTTCAAACATGGTGGAGGCCACGCGATGCGTGGCAATCTGGCTCAGCGTCGAGGAGTGCAGGTCGGCCGCCTGTTTCATCAGCACCAGCCGCCCGATCACCGGCTTGGCCGCACAGACCCAACCCACCCGCAGCCCCGGCGCCAGCGATTTGGAGAACGACCCGCAATAGATGGTGCGGCAGTCCTCGATACTGCCCTTCCGCGCAATCTCCAGCGCGAGGATCGGTGGCACCGGCTCGCCGTCAAAGCGCAGCACCTGATAGGCAGCATCCTCGATCACGGCAATATCCAGCGCCTCGGCCTGATCCAGCAGCGCCTCGCGACCCTCGCGCGGCACCGTCTCACCGGTCGGGTTGCAGAAATCAGCCGACAGATAGGCGAATTTCACCCGCCCACCCGCCGCAGCGGCCTCGGCCTGCACCTGCGCGGGATCAGCATTCGAGAACGGGTCCAGCCGCACATAGCGCGGTTCATAGGCGTTGAAGGCCCCAAGCGCGCCCAGATAGGTGGGCCAGCCCACCATCGCCCTATCATTGGGCGACAGCATCAGCTTGCCCAGATAATCCAGCGCCTGCTGCGAGCCAGAGGTAATGAGGATATTATCGGCATCGCAAGGCACGCCGATCTTGCCCATCTCGGCTGCGATCCAGTCGCGCAGGGGTTTGTAGCCCTCAGACACCGAATATTGCAGCGCGGCCGAAGCCTGCTCGGTCATAGCCGCCGCGAAAGCATCGGCAAAAGCCTGCGCCGGGAACAGGGCGGGGTCAGGGATACCACCCGCGAAAGAGATGATGTCGGGCTGATCCAGCAGCTTCAAAAGCTCACGGATCTCCGACGCCTTCATCCTTGTGCTGCGCGTTGCCAGCACCTTGTCCCACTGCATGCCATCCTCCCCGATGCGAGTCGGCTGGAAACCTGCGTCAAGGCGCGGAACAAGTCAACAGTGCTGACCTTGATTGCGCATCAAAGCGAGTTGCCGCAAGACATGGCTACCCAGTTCATGCGTGGTGCGAATTCTACCGTTTTCAGCCTCCAGGCTGACGCCAAGTTGGATTGCGATGTCGCGCAGAACTGGCTTGGCAGGCAAAAGGACTTCGCCATTCCGGAGCAGCCGGATATGGCCACTCTCATAGCGCTGTATGGTAATACCTTCGAAAACCGCCTCGCCTGTCATTGCTTGGGTGAGAGCAATATCTGCGCGTGGCCCACGTCGAGAAACGGCAAAGCGCAGTTTGTTAGGACCAGCGGGGCCAAGCATTGGGCGCGCCTCCAAGACGGGCGCATCCAAAAGTTCCTCGATGGAAACACCATGATCGTCATCGACATTCAAGCGCAAGACAATGATACGGTCCACCAAATCCAGCGTCTCGGCATTGAACAAGGCATGGGGTGATGTCGTGATTGTCTTGACAGAGATCCTTTCACCTTCTGCGCTGACCACGTCATAACCGCGCTGGTTTGTTTTAAGTGCCATCTGTCCGCGTGTAATCATGGCGGTGTAAAGCTCGCCAATGCGCCCTGTCAGATGGTTAAGTTCTGCCGCTTTAACGCCCCAACTCAGTTCTCTCTCGAACCAACTCAGCGCTTCGCCAAGGGACTGAATGATCTGGGTCTGGGTCAGCGTCAGAGGCTGCCCCATCCTTACGCCCCCCGCACCGTCTCGATCATCAGGCGCACATTCTCCGGGTCGGCATCCGGGGTGATGCCATGGCCGAGGTTGAAGATATGCGGGCCTTTGCGGAAGGCGTTCACCACCCGCAGCGTCTCTGACACCAGCGCCTCGCCGCCGGTCACCATATGACTGGAGGCGAGGTTGCCCTGCACGCAGCCGCCGGGCTGCACATGTTCCGCTGCCCATTCCGGGGTGACCGAATTGTCGATGGCCACACAATCGGCCCCCGTGGCGGCGGCAAAGCCGATATAGCCCTCGCCCGCCTCACGCGGGAAAGCGATGATCGGCAGACCCGGGTGGCGGGCTTTCAGCTCGGCGATGATACGGGCAGCAGGCTTCACCGCAAATTCCGTGAAATCTTCGCCGCGCAGGCTTCCGGCCCAGCTGTCAAACAGCTTCATCACCTCGGCACCTGCCTTCACCTGCTCTGACAGATACTCGATCGTCGCCTCTGTGATCAGGTCGATCAGCGCAGCAAAGGTGGCACGATCTGCGGCTTTCAGCGCATGGGCCGGGCCTTGATCCTTGGTGCCGCGCCCGGCGATCATATAGGTCGCCACTGTCCAGGGCGCACCCGCAAAGCCGATCAGCGTGGTCTCACGCGGCAGGTCACGCGACAGGCGGCGGACGGTTTCATACACGGGCGAGAGCGTGTCATGGATGGCATGCACAGGTTTCAGCGCGTCCAGCTCGGCCCGCGTGGTGATGGTGGACAGCCGCGGCCCCTCGCCGGTCTCGAACCACAGATCGGCCCCAAGCGCCTGACAGATCAGCAGAATATCGGCAAACAGGATCGCCGCGTCAAAGCCATAGCGCCGGATCGGCTGCAAGGTGACCTCGGCGGCCAGTTCCGGGTTATAGCACAGTTTCAGGAAATCGCCCGCCTGCGCCCGCGTCGCGCGATATTCCGGCAGATAGCGCCCGGCCTGACGCATCATCCAGATCGGAGGCGTCGGCAGGGTTTCGCCCTTCAGCGCGCGGAGGATCAGCTTGTCGGTCATGGCGAGGCTCCTGTTCATCGGCCCTGACTTGCGCGGCGGGCGGGTCCAAGTCAAGCGCTGCGAATGTCGCAAGCCCCCTGCGACGCTTGCCCCGTTGAAAGGGCGCGCGGGCGCGGCTATGGCTAGGCCATGTCGATCACGCTCCCCTCCCCCGCCGCCCCTTTGAACATTGGCACCCGTGGCTCGCCCTTGGCGCTGGCCCAGGCGCATGAAACCCGCGCCCGCCTGATGGCGGCCTTTGGCCTGCCCGAGGCGGCGTTTCAGATCGTGGTCATCAAGACCACCGGCGACCGCGTGCTGGATCGCCCGCTGAAAGAGATCGGCGGCAAAGGCCTGTTCACCAAAGAGATCGAGGAGGCCCTGCTGGCGGGCAGCATCGACATCGCGGTGCATTCGATGAAGGATATGCCGGTGGCCCAGCCCGAGGGGTTGCTGCTCGATACCT
>CALKAA010000498.1 GCA_937983495.1 uncultured Gemmobacter sp.
TCTCCATACGCGTCAGGGTCTTTTCACTCATCATTCCCCCCCGGGTTTTTCAGCAGATTGAGGGGTTTGGGTTTTCGAGTCAATATCAACCACTTGCAACGCGTTGTTCAGGCAGCGCACTTGATCAATTCAGTGGCTTTTTCGTGGACTATCGACCGCACAGAAACAGTTACCAGCGCAGAACCACCGAACCCCAGGCCAGCCCACCGCCAATCGCCTCGGTTACGATCAGATCACCGCGTTTGATCTGCCCACGCTGAACCCCAACCGACAGGGCCAGTGGAATCGACGCGGCAGAGGTATTGCCATGATCCTGCACCGTGACCACCACACGCTCCATCGGCAATTGCATGCGCTTGGCCGTGCCTTCGATGATGCGGATATTGGCCTGATGCGGCACGATCCAGGCCACATCCTCGGCGGTCAGTCCGGCCTTTTCCAAGGCGGTATGAGCAGTTTCTGCCAGCTTTTCAACGGCGTGGCGGAAGACCTCCTTGCCTTGCATGCGCAGATGGCCGGTCTGGCCGGTGGAAACGCCGCCATCGACATGCAGAATGTCCTTGTGGCGTCCGTCGGAGTTCAGATCCGTCGCCAGAATACCGCGATCCGTAGTGTTGCCGGTGCCTTCCTCGGCCTCCAGCAGCAGAGCGCCCGCACCATCGCCAAACAGAACGCTGGTGGTGCGGTCTTGCCAATCCATCAGGCGCGAGAAGGTTTCGGCCCCGATCACCAGAACCCGCTTGGCCTGGCCCGAGATGATCAGCGCATTGGCATTGGCCAAGGCAAAGACAAACCCGGCGCACACCGCCTGCACGTCAAAGGCAAAACCGCGGGTCATGCCCAGACGGGCCTGAATCATGGTGGCTGCGGACGGAAAGGTGAAATCGGCCGTGGACGTGGCAACGATCAGCGCGTCCACATCATCGGCCACCATGCCAGCATGGGCGAGGGCGGCCTCTGCCGCGCGGGTGCCCAGATCTGAAGTCGTCTGCCCCTCAGCCGCAAAGTGGCGCCGTTCGATACCAGAGCGGGTGCGAATCCACTCATCCGATGTGTCGATGGTGGCCTCAAATTCGCTATTGGGAACCACGCGTTCGGGCAGGTAATGGCCCACACCCTTCACGACGGCGCGTATTGTCATTCTTTTTCACCGCTTTTGCCTGTGACGCCATCCTGCCCCGCCGCTTCGGCGGATGCAAGACGTGCCGCCAGCCGCTCATTGAAACCGGATCGCGCAAGCTGTGCCGCCAAGCGGATGGCCGAGGCAATGCCGGTGGCATCGGCAGAGCCATGGCTTTTCACCACAGTGCCATTCAGGCCCAGAAAAACCCCGCCATTCACCTGTCTGGGGTCAACCCGGCTGCCCATGACGCGCAATGCCCCACGCATCATCAGCCCGGCCAGTTTGCCCTTGAGGCTGGACATGAACGCGCCGCGCAGCAGGTCCAGCACCAGTTTCGCGGTGCCTTCACCGGTTTTCAGGGCAATATTCCCGGTGAACCCGTCAGTGACGATCACATCAACCCGGTTGGAGGGGATGTCGCCCCCTTCGACAAAACCGACAAATTCAAAGCCTGCGGCCTCTTGTGCCACCACCATGCGGTCATGGGCCACTTTCAGCTCTGCCCGGCCTTTGTGTTCCTCGGTCCCGACATTCAGCAGGCCAACGCGAGGGCGGTTGAGATTCAGACCGTTGCGCGCATAGGCCGCGCCCATGGTCGCATATTGCAGCAGATCCTCGGCCTCGGCGCGAATGTCCGCGCCCACATCCAGCATGACATTGAAGCCACCGGGGTTGTGCGAGGGCCAGAGACAGGCGATGGCGGGGCGGTTCACTCCCGCGATCTTGCGCAGGCGGATCATCGAAACGGCCATCAGCGCGCCGGTATTGCCACAACTGACGGCCACATCCGCGTCGCCATTGCGCACGGAATCGATGCAACTCCACATGGAGGTGCCCTCGCCATGGCGCATCACCTGGCTGGGCTTGTCATTCATGGTGACAGTGCGCGCAGCATGGGCAAGCGTAACGCGCGACCCCAATTCGGGATGCGCGGCCAGCAAGGGCTTCAACACCGCTTCGTCACCATGCAGGATAAATTCCAGCTCTGGGTCGCCCTGTGCAGAGACGACAAGACCGGCAACAACCGCTGCCGGTCCACGATCCCCGCCCATTGCGTCCAGTGAAATGACGGTGCGCAGCGCGCGCTCTTGCGGAAAACCTGTTCCGGTCGACATGCGTGCAGCAGGCAGGGGAGCGGCTTACGCCGCGTCCTCGTCCACGTCGACTTCTTTGGTCATCGCAACGACTTCGCGCGAATCATAATGACCACAAGCGCCGCAAACGTGGTGCGGGCGCTTCAGCTCGCCACAATTGGAGCATTCAGCCGGGTTACCGGCAACAAGAGCGTCATGCGAACGACGCATGTTGCGACGCGAACGGGTGACTCGGTTCTGCGGGACAGCCATGTCTCGACCTCGGGTTAGTGAGGGGCAAGCCCCTGATTTCCTTTGCGAAACACAGATCGCCGCCTGCGCGGACAAACCCGGATTTCACAGTGTTTGCGAGGCGCGGAACATAGCCGTTTTCCGGCCGGGTGCAAGTGTTTTGTTGCCCCTGCCGCGCTCTGGCGGTTCCTGCGCTTACTCCGCGTCCTTCTGCCCGGATTTCAGCCGCTCCGCAAGGGAAGCCAGACCGGAAAACGGGCGCAAATCCTCATCGCGCAGCGGAGCCACACCTTGAGCTGCGAAAACCGCCTCGCCCAATGTCGCGCCATCGGCCCGAGGATAGGCGGGCAGCGCCAGCGCCAGCGCCTCCAGCGCGACGGAACCTGGGTCGATCACTTCGGGCAGCGGCTCGTCGCGGTCATCCTCGGGCATTTCCACCTCATCGCCCTCGGGCACGGGCATGTCGGCCAGATAATGCCGCTCCACCGACTCGTGGATTTTCGTGATCACCGGGGCGAGGGTGACCGAGCAGGGCTGCTCCACCTCGGCCTCCAGATCTGCCACCAGATCCCAATCGTTGCGGCCGCGCGGGCGAATCTCGCCGGCAAAACGCAGCCGGGAAATTGCGGTGATCCCGAGAATCGCTGCCGCCGCCTCTCTTTGATCCGCATTCGCTTCGATGCGGAAACGGGTCGGCTTGCGCGTCGCCAGAGTGGCCACGCGCAGCGGTTGGCCCAATTGCAGCCGCTCCGGGGTGCTGTCATTGCTGCTTGTGGTCATGCTTCCCTCCGGGTGGTGGCGCGCCAAGGCGCGTTCCTTCCTTGAACACAGCCCCGACCTTGCTGTAAGCCGGAACCTGAACTGCCCGGAGCCCATGGCCCCGGGTGGCGTGATTGGAAACCGGGATAGGGGGCCGCCGCCTGCTTGGCAAGGCGCCGCTTGTTCTCCGGCAGGGACGGGAGTGATCATGCAGGCACGTTTTGTGCGGTTGGGACGGCGCGTGGCGCCTTGGCTCGCCGGTGGCATCCTGTCGCTCACGCTCATTGCCTGTGCCCCGCTCTATCGCAATCACGGCTATATCCCCGAACAGACGGAGCTGGACGCCATCCAGATCGGTGCCTCCCGCGAGGAGGTTGCCGCTGCGATTGGCCGGCCTTCGGCCTCTGGCCTGCTCAATGATGTCGGCTGGTTCTATGTGCAAAGCCGGTGGGAGCACAAAGGCGGCCGCAGTCCGGTTGAAATTGACCGTCAGGTGGTGGCGATCAGCTTCTCCGAGGCGGGCAATGTCACCAATATCGAGCGCTTCGGGCTGGAGCGGGGGCGAGTGGTCGCGCTGTCGCGTCGGGTGACCGAGACCAATATCAAGGGCGTGGGGTTCCTGCGTCAGTTGTTCGGCTCGATTGGCCGCTTGCGCGCCGATCAATTGGTGGATTGATCCCGAGGCGCGGGGGCCAAACGTGGACCGGCTCAGCACAGGTCGCCTGACTGCCCGCCTTGCCGAAACGCCCGAGGACGTGCGGCAAGCTCAGGCGCTGCGCCATTTGTGTTTTCGCGGACGGCCCGGCCTTGATGCGGATGATTTTGATCTGCGCTGCCAGCATGTCTTGCTGGAAGGCAGCGGGCAGCTTCTGGGCTGCTACCGGGTGCTGGCGGTGCAGGGCGCGTCGGTCGGCAGCAGCTATTCCGGTTTGCGCTATGATCTTTCGCGCTTGATGGGCAGGCAGGCTCCGATGCTGGAGCTGGGCCGCTTCTGTCTCACGCCCGGCTTGCCCGATCCTGATCTGATGCGCCTGGCCTGGGCCATGCTGGCGCGGCTGGTGGACCGGGCAGGGGCGGCGTTTCTTTTCGGCTGCACCTCGTTTCATGGTGCCGATCCGGCCCGCCATGCCGCAGCCTTGGCATTGCTGGCGGCGCATCCCGCACCGCCCGCGCTGGCACCGGGGCGGCTTTCGTCGGAAGTCCTTGCGCTGCAAGGCCTGACGTGCCCTGATCCCCGGCAGGCCCGCGCGCACCTGCCTGCGCTGCTGCGCAGTTATCTGGCGCTTGGTGGCTGGGTGTCCGATCACGCGGTCATCGACCGTCAGATGGATACGCTGCATGTGTTCACAGCGGTCGAGATTGCCGCCATCCCCCCTGCGCGGGCACGGGCGCTGCGTATGCTGGCAGGCGATTGACGCGCGGGCGTGGGCAGGCTACGCCCGCCGCATGGCACGCGCACCCCTTCTCCAGCTTTCCTCCATCTCGCTGACCTTCGGCGGCAATCCCTTGTTTGATGGTCTCGACCTGACCGTGCAGCCCGGAGACCGGGTGGCCCTGGTCGGGCGCAATGGCTCGGGCAAATCGACCCTGATGAAGATCATGGCCGGCCTGATCGAGGCGGATGCCGGGGCGCGTGTGGTGCCGCCCGGTACGACGGTCGGCTACATGGAGCAAGACCCCGATCTGTCGGCCTATGAAACCTTGGGCGATTATGCGGCCTCCGGTTTGCCGGAGGACGAATCCTATAAGGTGGACGTGGTGGCGGAGGGGCTGAAATTCAACCCTGCAACCCCGGTTGCCTCGGCGTCGGGCGGCGAGCGGCGTCGGGCCGCGCTGGCCAAGCTGATGGCCGAGGCCCCCGAACTGATGCTGCTGGACGAACCGACCAACCATCTGGATATTCAGGCGATTCAATGGCTTGAGGCTGAACTTTCGCAAAGCCGCACCGCCTTTGTGCTGATCAGCCACGACCGGGCTTTCCTCAAGGCGTTGACCCGTGCAACCCTCTGGGTGGACCGTAGCGAGGTGCGCCGGCGCGAATCCGGGTTTGAGGGCTTCGAGGAATGGCGTGAACAGGTCTGGGCCGAGGAGGATGAGGCCCGTCACAAGCTGGATCGCAAGATCAAGCATGAGGCGAAATGGGCGGTCGAAGGCATCAGCGCCCGGCGCAAACGCAATATGGGCCGGGTGCGGGCGCTGCAAGACCTGCGCGAGCAGCGGTCTTCGATGATCCGCCGCCAGGGCACCGCCGCGATGGAGCTGGAAAGCGGGCAGGTTTCTGGCAAGAAAGTCATCGAGGCAATCGGTGTTTGCAAAGCCTATGGTGCAAAGAGCATCGTGCAAAATTTTGACTTCCGGGTGCTGCGCGGCGACCGGGTGGCCTTTGTCGGTCCCAATGGCATCGGCAAGACCACGCTGCTGAAGATGCTGATCGGGCAGGAGGCGCCCGATAGCGGCACCGTCACACTCGGGACCAATTTGCAAATCGCGGTGTTTGACCAGACCCGCGCGCAGCTCGACCCCGAAGCGACGCTGTGGGAAAACCTGACCGGCGATCCCCTCATGGCGGTTTCGGGCGCTTCCGATCAGGTGATGGTGCGCGGCACCCCGAAACATGTCGTGGCCTATCTGAAAGACTTCCTGTTTTCGGAGGCGCAGGCCCGCGCGCCGGTCAAATCCTTGTCGGGTGGCGAAAAAGCCCGGCTTTTGCTGGCCCGGCTGATGGCGCAGGATTCCAACCTGCTGATCCTTGACGAACCGACCAACGATCTGGATGTGGAAACGCTGGACCTGCTGCAAGATCTGCTGGGCGATTATGACGGCACGGTCTTGCTCGTCAGCCATGATCGTGACTTCATCGACCGGGTGGCGACCACGACCATCGCGCTGGAAGGCGATGGCAAGGCCACGGTCTATGCCGGGGGCTGGACAGATTATCTCGCCCAGCGAGGCGCGCTGGTTGAGGCTGTTCCGGTCAAGGCGGCTGCGAAGCCTGTCGTGACGGCGGCCCCCACGCAGAGAAAAGCCGAAGGCCTGTCTTTCACGGAAAAGAAGCGTCTCGATGCTTTGCCCGAACTGATGGCAAAACTGGAACATGAAATTGCAAAACTGGCCGATTTGCTGGCTGATCCGGATCTGTTCAGCAAGGAACCCGTGAAGTTTCGCAAGGCGACCGAGATGATGGCCGAGCGACAGGCCGCGCTGGACGCAGCAGAGGATGAGTGGCTGACCCTGGCCGAAAAGGCCTGAGCCGATGGAGGCGCGCATGATCAAACTGTGGAACACCCGCACCCGCCGCGAGGAAGTGTTGCAGCCGCTGCAACCCGGCCGCGTTCGGATGTATGTCTGTGGGCCCACCGTCTATGACCGCGCGCATATCGGCAATGCCCGGCCTGTGGTGGTGTTCGACACGCTGTTCCGTTTGCTGCGTCATGTCTATGGTGCTGAAAATGTAACATATGTTCGTAATTTCACCGATGTGGACGACAAGATCAACGCGCGGGCCGCGGCCTCGGGCCGCCCGATCCGGGACATCACGGATGAGACGATCGGCTGGTATCACGCCGATATGGATGCACTCGGAGCCATGCGCCCGACGCATGAGCCACGCGCCACCGATTACATCGGGCCGATGATCTCGATGATCGAGGCGCTGATTGCGCGCGGCCATGCTTACGCGGCAGAGGGCCATGTGCTGTTCGATGTGCGCAGCTTTCCGGGCTATGGCGGGCTGTCGGGGCGGTCGGTCGATGACATGATCGCCGGCGCACGGGTCGAGGTCGCGCCCTATAAGCGTGATCCGATGGATTTCGTGCTGTGGAAGCCCTCGTCCGACGATCTGCCCGGTTGGCCTTCGCCTTGGGGCTGGGGGCGGCCCGGCTGGCACATCGAATGCTCTGCCATGAGCCGGGAATTGCTGGGCGAGACCTTTGATATTCATGGCGGCGGGATCGACCTGCAATTCCCGCATCACGAGAATGAGATCGCGCAAAGCTGCTGTGCAAACCCCTCGGGACAGTTTGCAAATATCTGGCTGCACAACGAGATGTTGCAGGTCGAGGGCAAGAAAATGTCCAAATCCCTGGGCAATTTCTTCACCGTGCGCGATTTGCTGGATCAGGGGTATCCGGGGGAAGTGATCCGCTTGGTATATTTGCAAACCCATTATGCAAAGCCGATGGACTGGACCGCTGACAAGGCGGCGCAGGCCGAGGCTGCCTTGCGGAAGTGGCGGGCGCTGACGGCGGGTGCAGAGCCGGGGATCGTTGCCGAGGCGGTGCTGGCGGCGCTTTCACAAGACATCAACACCGCCGGCGCATTGGCAGAGCTGCACCGTTTGGCGGCAGCAGGGGATGCGGCGGGCTTGCTGGCTTCGGCGCAGCTTCTCGGGCTGCTGTTGCCCGAGCTTGGTGGTTGGGATCAGGCTTCGGTGGATCTGTCGGTCTTCGCGGAGGCCTTGGCCGCAGAGCGCGCCAAGGCGATGGAAAAAAAGGATTTCTCTGCTGTCGATGCGTTGAAGTCTGCGCTGACCGCCGCAGGTGCCGAGGTGCGCATGTCAAAGGCCGGGGTCGAGGTCTTGCCCGGTCCGGGATTTGACGCCAACAAATTGCCCGTCTTGTGATGCGCCCGCGCGTCTATCTGGATTGGAACGCGACAACACCGCTGCGCCCTGAGGCGCGGGCGGCGATGGTTGCCGCGATGGATGTGATCGGCAACCCCTCGTCGGTCCATGCCGAGGGGCGCGCGGCCAAATCCCTCATGGAAAAGGCCCGCAACCAGCTTGCTACGGCGCTTGGGGCGGATGGGGCAGATATTGTTTTCACCTCAGGCGCAACCGAGGCCGCAGCCCTGGCCTGTGCCGGGCGCGGGTTGCACTGTGGCGATGTGGAGCATGAGGCCGTCAGTGCCTGGTGCGCCACCGATCTGGGCGTGAATGCGGTGGGGCAGGTGGCCGTGACGGGGCCAGAGACAACAGCCCTGCAATATGCAAACTCGGAAACCGGCATATTGCAAACCCTCCCAGAGAAGCTTGCCGTCAGCGACCTGACCCAAGCCTTTGGCAAGCTGCCGTTGGCCTTCAACTGGCTGGGATGCGACATCGGGCTCACCTCGGCGCACAAACTGGGCGGACCCAAAGGTATTGGGGCGCTGATCCTGCGCCGAGGGCTTGATCTCACAGCGCAGTTGAAGGGCGGCGGGCAGGAGATGGGCCGCCGGGCTGGCACTGAAAACCTGATCGGCATTGCAGGTTTTGCCGCCGCCGCCGAGGCCGCCGCACGGGATCTTGCGAATGGCGTTTGGGAGCGTGTCGCTGAAATTAGAAATATTCTAGAGTCAGCATTGTCAGCCGCGGCAAATGAGACTATTTCGGTCGGGAAAGATGGCGCGCGGCTGCCGAACACGCTTTGTCTGGTCACGCCGGGCTGGAAAGGCGAGACGCAGGTGATGCAAATGGATCTGGCGGGCTTTGCCGTTTCGGCAGGATCTGCCTGTTCCAGTGGTAAGGTGAAGGCCAGCCGGGTGTTGCGCGCCATGGGGTTTGACGAGATCGCAGCCGCCTCGGCCCTGCGGGTTTCGATCGGCCCCGATACGACGGAAGACGAGGTATTGCGCTTTGCCGATGCCTGGATCGCACACTATCGCAAGGCCCGCGCGCGGGTCTGAGGAGGAACGCATGGCGCTGGAAGCCGAAGACCAGATCGAACTGCGCGAGGGCGTGGACCGGGAGACCATCGAAACCGTGCAGGCCATGGCCGGCAAATACAAGCACGGCTGGGAAACCGAGATCGAGACCGAATACGCGCCGAAGGGCTTGAACGAGGGGATCGTTCGTCTGATCAGCGAGAAAAACGGCGAGCCGCAATGGATGCTCGATTGGCGTCTGGCTGCTTTCAAGCGTTGGCAGCAGATGGAAGAGCCGCGTTGGGCGATGCTGAACTATCCTGAAATCGACTATCAGGATCAGTATTACTACGCCAAACCCAAAAGCATGGCAGTGAAGCCGAAAAGCCTGGATGAGGTCGACCCCAAGCTGCTGGCGACCTATGCCAAGCTGGGGATTCCGCTGAAGGAGCAGATGCTGCTGGCCGGGGTCGAGGGCAGCGACGAGCCGCGCAAGGTGGCGGTGGATGCGGTGTTCGACTCCGTCTCGGTTGGCACCACTTTCAAGGAAGAATTGAAAAAGGCGGGCGTGATCTTCTGCTCGATCTCGGAAGCGGTGCGCGAGCATCCCGAGTTGGTGCAGAAATACCTGGGCTCGGTCGTGCCGCAAAGCGACAATTTCTTTGCCACGTTGAACAGCGCCGTGTTCTCGGATGGCAGCTTTGTCTATGTGCCGGAAGGCACGCGCTGCCCGATGGAGCTTTCGACCTATTTCCGCATCAATGCCGAGAATACCGGGCAGTTCGAACGCACGCTGATCATTGCCGAAAAGGGGGCCTATGTCAGCTATCTGGAAGGCTGCACCGCGCCAAAACGCGATACGCATCAATTGCATGCGGCCGTGGTCGAGATCGTGATCCTCGACGATGCCGAGGTGAAATATTCCACCGTGCAGAACTGGTATCCGGGCGATGAGGAGGGCCGGGGCGGCATCTACAACTTCGTGACCAAACGCGCCGACTGCCGGGGGGCGCGTTCGAAAGTGATGTGGACGCAAGTGGAGACCGGCTCGGCGATCACCTGGAAATACCCGTCCTGCATCCTGCGTGGCGATGACAGCCAGGGCGAATTCTATTCTATCGCAATTGCGAATAATGCCCAGCAGGCCGATACCGGCACCAAGATGGTGCATCTGGGCAAGAACACCAAATCGCGCATCGTCTCCAAGGGGATCAGCGCGGGCCGGGCGCAGAACACCTATCGTGGCCTGGTCAGCATGCACCCCAAGGCCACGAACAGCCGCAATTACACGCAATGCGACAGCCTGCTGATCGGCGACAAATGCGGGGCGCATACCGTGCCCTATATCGAGGTGAAGAACAATTCGAGCCGCGTTGAACACGAGGCCACCACCTCGAAGGTCGATGACGATCAACTGTTCTACTGCCGCTCGCGCGGGATGGACGAGGAGGAGGCGGTGGCCCTCGTCGTCAACGGCTTTTGCAAAGAGGTTTTGCAAGCTTTGCCGATGGAATTTGCAATGGAGGCGCAAAGCCTCGTCGCGATCAGCCTCGAAGGCTCGGTCGGCTGAGATACGGGATCAGAAAAATGTTGGAAATCAAAAACCTGCACGTCAAACTTGAAGAAGATGACAAGGTGATCCTGAAAGGCGTGAACCTGACCGTCGAGGCGGGCAAGGTGCATGCGATCATGGGGCCGAATGGCTCGGGCAAGTCGACGCTGTCTTATGTGCTGTCGGGCCGCGATGGCTATGAGGTCACCGATGGGTCGGCCAGCCTGGATGGGGCCGAATTGCTGGAGATGGAGCCTGAGGAGCGTGCGGCGGCGGGCCTGTTTCTGGCCTTCCAATATCCGGTGGAGATCCCCGGCGTGGGCAACATGACCTTCCTGCGCACCGCTGTAAACGCACAGCGCAAATCCCGCGGCGAAGAGGAAATGTCGGCGGGCGAGTTTCTGAAAGTTGTGCGCGAAAAGGCGAAGTCGCTGAAGATCGACGCCGAGATGATGAAGCGCCCGGTCAATGTGGGCTTCTCGGGCGGCGAGAAAAAGCGCAATGAAATCCTGCAGATGGCGATGCTGGAGCCGAAGATGTGCATTCTGGACGAGACCGACTCCGGCCTCGACGTGGATGCGATGAAGCTGGTCGCCGAGGGCGTGAATGCCCTGCGCAGCGAAGGTCGTGGCTTCTTGGTGATCACCCATTACCAGCGCCTGCTGGACCATATCAAACCGGATGTGGTGCATATCATGGCCGATGGTCGCATTGTGAAGACCGGCGGGCCGGAACTGGCGCTGGAGGTTGAGAATAACGGCTATGCCGGCATCCTGTCCGAGGTGCTGTGATGGCTTTGGCGCAAGCGAAACTGGATGCGGCAGAGGCCCGTCTGGCGGGGCTGGACCTCCCGAAAGGCGGCTGGTCGGCTGCGGCGCGCGCCGATGCTCTGGCGCGACTGCGGGCCATGGGCCTGCCGGGCAAACGCGATGAATATTGGCGCTATACAGACCCCAGCACGTTGACCACCGCCTCGCCAGCCGGTGCAGCACTGTTTGATGCGGGTGACGAAGCCCCGTTGTTCGACGGCATCGACCGGGTGAAACTGGTCTTTGTCGATGGCGTGTTTGATGCGGCGCAATCGGATGATCCGGCGGCGGCGGGTGTCGAATTTCTGAGCCTTGCCAAAGACATCCACTGGGCCAAAGGGCTTTATGGCGTCCTGGAGGCGCGCGGTCAGACTCCGGTGGAGCGCCCCTTGGCGGCGTTGAACACGGCGGCGGCCAGCGAAGGTGTGTTGATCCATGTGACCGGGAGCGCGGCCAAACCGGTGAACCTGATCTATCTGCATCAGAACGAGACCTCCGATGCGATCCTGCATCATGTGATCAAACTGGATGCCGGGGCAGAGTTCACGCTGCTGGAAAATGGCCCGGCTGCTGCGCGCTTCAACAAGGTGCTGGAGGTTGAAGTCGGCGATGGCGCCCGCTTCCACCATATCCGTGCCCAAGGCCGTGACCATGAGCGTCGAGCGGTGACACATATCTTTGCCCGTCTTGGGGCGGAATCGCTGTTCAAATCCTTCACATTGACTGCGAATGGGGTGTTGACCCGTAACGAGGCCATCATTGAGCTGACGGGCGACGATGCCAAGGCCCATGTGGCGGGGGCTGCCGTAGGCGATGGAGATTTCCATCATGACGACACGGTTTTTGTGACCCATGCCGCGCTGCGCTGCGAAAGCCGTCAGGTTTTCAAGAAAGTCTTGAAAAATGGCGCTGTCGGCGTGTTCCAAGGCAAGATTCTGGTCAAGCAGGGCGCGCAAAAAACCGATGGCTACCAGATTTCTCAAAGCCTTCTGTTGGATGAGGCGAGCCAGTTCCTCGCCAAGCCCGAACTTGAAATCTATGCCGATGACGTGAAATGCTCGCATGGCTCCACCTCGGGCGCGATCGACGAGACGGCGCTGTATTACCTGCGCTCGCGCGGGGTGCCCTTGCGGCAAGCACAGTCGCTTCTGGTGCTGGCCTTCCTCGCCGAAGCCATTGCCGAGATTGAGGACGAAGCCATTGCCGAGGATATCCGCCAGCGGCTGGAAAACTGGCTGGCGCGGCACGAAAGCTGATGACGGTCACCTCGGATATTGTGGAGAGCTGGCGGCGTCCGCGGCAGGTGTTGCGGCGTCATCTGGCGCGTGGCAGGTCTGAGGCTTTTGCTTTCAGCCTGTTGTTCGTGTTCCTGCTGATCGCGTTCATTGCACAATATCCGGGCGCGGCGCGGGTGACGGCCCTGAATCCGGAAGTGCCCTTGCCGCCGCAATTGCTGGCCAAGGCTCTTGGGTTGCTGGCGACCATTCCGGTGTTTTACGGGTTGGCTGCGCTGTCGCGTCTGGTG
This sequence comes from uncultured Gemmobacter sp., assembly GCA_937983495.1. Taxonomy (GTDB): domain Bacteria; phylum Pseudomonadota; class Alphaproteobacteria; order Rhodobacterales; family Rhodobacteraceae; genus Gemmobacter. The sequence continues at coordinate 12,716 of CALKAA010000498.1, forward strand.
GGCAAGGCCATGGGGGGGCGCGGCACTTGGTATGGCGCGCGGCTGGCACTGTTCTGGGCGCTGGTCGCGGTGACGCCCTTTGTGCTTCTGGTTGGCCTGGTGGCGGCGCTGATCGGGCCGGGGACACAATTGACGGCGACCGGAATCCTCGCCTTTGCAGCCTTTCTGTTTCAGTGGATTCTGGGTCTGACCGTCATCGAACAAGGGGAATGACGATGTTCAATGTCGAGGCAGTCCGGGCCGATTTCCCGATCCTGAGCCGTCAGGTGAACGGCAAGCCCTTGGTATATCTCGACAATGGGGCCAGTGCGCAAAAGCCGCAGGTGGTGATTGACGCCATTTTGCAAAGCTATTCGCATGAGTATGCAAATGTGCATCGCGGGCTGCATTACCTCTCCAACCTCGCCACCGAAAAATACGAGGCGGTGCGGGGCAAGATCGCTCGCTTTCTGAACGCTGGCTCCGAGCATGAGATTGTCTTTACCTCTGGCACCACCGAGGGGATCAACCTGATCTCTTATGCGTGGGCGGCACCACGCTTTCAGGCAGGCGACGAGATCGTGCTGTCGATCCTGGAACATCACGCCAATATCGTGCCCTGGCATTTCTTGCGTGAACGGTTGGGTGTCGTGCTGAAATGGGTGGAATGCGATCTGAAGGGCGATCTGGACCCACAGGCCGTGATCGATGCGATCGGCCCGCGCACGAAACTGGTGGCGATTACGCAGATGTCGAACGTCACCGGAACCGTGGTGGATGTGGCGACGATCTGCCATGCCGCGCGAGCCAGGGGCGTGCCGGTTCTGGTGGATGGCAGCCAGTCGGCGGTTCATATGCCGGTGGATGTGCAGGCCATGGGCTGTGATTTCTTTGCGATCACCGGTCACAAACTCTATGGCCCATCCGGTTCGGGTGCCATCTATATCCGTTCTGATCGAATGGCCGAGATGCGGCCGTTCCTGGGGGGCGGTGACATGATCCGCGAAGTGACACGCGAGGCCGTCACCTATAACGATGCGCCGATGAAGTTCGAGGCCGGCACGCCGGGGATTGTGCAGCAGATCGGCTTTGGCGTGGCGCTGGATTACCTGATGGGCCTTGGCATGGCCAATATCGCTGCGCATGAGCGGGCTCTGCGCGATTATGCCCGCGCGCGGTTATCTGGGCTCAACTGGCTGAATATACAGGGCGATTCTGCAGGGAAGGGGGCGATCTTTTCCTTCACGCTGCAAGGTCAGGCCCATGCCCATGATATTTCGACCGTGCTGGACAAGAAGGGCATCGCGGTGCGCGCGGGCACCCATTGCGCCATGCCGCTGATGCAGCATTTTGGCCTTTCTGCGACCTGCCGTGCCTCGTTCGGTCTCTACAACACGCCCGCCGAGGTGGATAAACTGATCGAGGCGCTGGAGCTGTGTCACGATCTTTTCGCCTGATTTGCGGTTGCGCCCCGCAGCGGCTTCGTCTATTCAAGCGCTCAGGCACCCATAGCTCAGCTGGATAGAGCGTTGCCCTCCGAAGGCAAAGGTCGCACGTTCGAATCGTGCTGGGTGCGCCAAACAAAAAGCCGCTCTTTCGAGCGGATTTTTTGTTTTTTGATCAAGGTCTTACACCCGCAGCGGATTGGCTTTGGCCAGGCGGTCGAACTGCATCAGGCTGTCAACCAGCGCGGGCATCTGATCCAGCAGGATCATGTTCGGCCCATCCGAGGGGGCAGTATCGGGGGCTTCGTGGGTTTCGATGAACACCCCGGCAATCCCGATGGCCACGGCGCAGCGTGCCATCACCGGGGCGAATTCGCGCTGGCCGCCCGAACTGCCGCCATTGCCGCCGGGTTGCTGCACCGAATGGGTGGCATCCATGATCACCGGCCAGCCGGTGCGGGCCATGGTGGGCAGGCTGCGCATATCGGCGACCAGCGTGTTATAGCCAAAGCTCACGCCGCGTTCGGTCAGCAGGATGTTCTCATTGCCGGTCGAGGCCACCTTGTCGGCCACATTGCCCATATCCCAGGGTGCCAGAAACTGGCCCTTCTTGATGTTGACCACGGCCCCGGTCTGGCCCGCGGCCAGCAAGAGATCGGTCTGTCGGCACAAGAAGGCCGGGATCTGGATCACGTCGACCACTGTCGCCGCCTCGCGCGCTTGGCCCTCGTCGTGAATGTCGGTCAGCACCGGCAGGCCCATGGCGCGGATCGCCTCCATCACCTTCAACCCTGCTTCAATGCCAAGGCCGCGCTTGCCCTTCAGGCTGGTGCGATTGGCCTTGTCGAAGCTGCCCTTGAACACATATTGCGCGCCCACAGCCTTGCAGGCCTCGGCCATACGGCCCGCAATCATCTGGGCGTGATCGAGGCTTTCCAACTGGCAGGGCCCTGCGATCACCAGCAAGGGCTGGTCATTGCCGACGGTCAAGCCGCCAAAGGATACGGTTTTCATCATCCACTCCTCAGCCCGTGACCTGTTCGCGCAGGATTGCGGCGGTCATCGAGATCATCAGGTAGATACCGCCAAAGATCAGGAGCGCAACCACCGAATATTCAAAGGCGCGTGGGTAGGCGGCTTCATCCGGGGCGACCGGGCTCACGAAATTCGACAGGTAGCGGGTCTGGCGGTTGGCCTCGATCCGGGCGGATTCCATCGCTTGCAGGGCCTGTGCCAGCAGCAGGCGCCGGGTCTCCACATCCGATTGCGCCACCAGCAATTCGCCCTGCACCACGGCGAGGCTTTCGGCGCCGCCACTTTCCTCGGTCAGCTTGGAACGCAGCAGCGCAATCTCGCTTTCCAGCGCGGCGATGCGGCGTTTCAGCGGTTCCATCCGCGCCTGATTGGGCCGCGCATTGCTTTGCATCTGTTGCAGCGACAGCCGGTCCGCCGAAAGCTGGGTTTCCAGATTGCCAATCTGGGTCGAGATCAACTGCACCTCCACCTCGGAGCTGAGAACCTTGTATTTCTCTTGCAGTTCAACCACATGGCGCTGCGCTGCAATCATTTCACGCTCGGCATTCTGATAGCTTTCCAGCGCGCCGCGCATCTGATCCTCGCGCATGCGTTGCGTCAGTTGATCGACCTGCTCCTCGGCATAGCCGATCAGGGCGGTGGCAAATTCCACCGCCTTTTCCGGGCTGGCCGCAATCACCTCCATCTTGATGTTGCCCTCGCTCGGGTCATAGGAGATGTGGATGTTGCGCGTATAGGTCTTGTAGGCGTCTTCCAGCGTGGCACCGGGGTCAAGCCGTTGAATCGGGTCCAGTTCGGGCCCTTCGAAATGCGCGCGGAACCCGTGGTCCATATCCAGCCGGATCATCGCGTCGCGCGATTGCAGGTAGCCTTGCACCGCAATGGAATCCTGCGACGTGGCAAAGCCGGTGCCCTGCAACAAGCCACCCAGACCGCCGCCACCGCCTGCCGATGGCGCGCCCGATTGCTGGATCACGAATTCGGTCTTGGTCGAATAGAGCGGGCTGGCGACGAAATAATAATAGAACGCCGTCAGCAGCGTCGGCAGGCCGACAAAGAAGAACAGCCGCGCCATCAGCAGCACCGCCTTGCGGCGGCGGCGGCGGGCAAGGTCGCGCTGAATGCGCATGATGTCTTGCGCGTGGCTTTGGTCGGCTTGAACCTCGGTTGAGGGCAACTGCACCGGCTTCACCGTTTGCGGCAAGCGGACGCCATCCCCCGGAACCGGGGCCAGGGCACGGCTCGAGGGCGGCGGGCCTTCGCCCCCATCACCGCCGGAGTCGGGCAGCAGGTCCATGAGGCTGGAGCGCTGGAACGGGTCGATCCCGGCTTGCCGCAGCAACCGGACCGCATCGAAATCCGAGGTGGCGGGCATGTTGTGCTTTTGCGCCAGCCGCCGGGCCAGCCGCAATTGCCGCCCCGTCAGACCCTCGCGGCGGATCGCATCCATCTCGGTGCCGGGTGCCTCGGTGCCTGCGGATTGCGCGGACGCAGGGGGGGCATTGGCGGGAGCGGGTTTCAGAAAACTCTGATCCCCAAATCCATCATCCCCCGGCGCAGGGGCAAAAAGCATGCCCTCCTGTGCCAATGCCGCGCGGGGCGGCAGCGGTTCGACAGGCTCGGCGCGGCGGATGCGGAACCGTTTAGCTGTGAGCTTCATAGTCATAGAGACGCTTCGCTTCTTCGAGGGTGTCGAACATATACAACTGGCCATTGCGCAGCACCGCGGCCGAACGGCAGAATTTCTCAAGCGTGGAGGCCTGATGCGAGACGACGACGATGGTGGCCTTGCCCAGCCGCTCTTTCAGCAGGGCCCCGGCCTTACGGTTGAATTCCACATCGGTGGTCGAGGGCATGCCCTCGTCGATCAGATAGATGTCGAAATCCAGTGCCAGCATCAGTGCAAAGCTGAAACGCGACCGCATACCGGCGGAATAGGTGCCCACCGGCATATCGAAATATTCCTTCAACCCGCACAGCCAGCGGCAGAAACTTTCGACATAATCGGGGTCCAGCCCATAAAGCCGGGCGATATAGCGGGCATTCTCGGTCGCGGTGTGCTTGGAGATCACCCCGCCCATGAAGCCCAGCGGAAAGGAAATCCGTGAGCTGCGGGTGATGCGCCCCTCATCCGGTTTTTCCAACCCGGCCATCATGTTGATGATCGTGGTCTTGCCGGTGCCGTTCCTGGCCAGAATGCCCAGAGAATTGCCCAATTCCACGCGGAAAGAGGCGCGATCCAGGATCACCTTCCGGGTTTTGCCCGTCCAGAACGACTTGCTGACATTGTCGAACTCGATCATCTGCGCCTCATCGCGCGCCCTTCAGGCTGGCGGTGGTGCCGACCCGGTGTTTCCCGGTTACGGCAAATACGTTAATCTTTTGTCACTCGTTTCGCTGGCGTGCAATATGCCGGGCGATTGGGGCGGTATTATGGCTGCCGCCGCACGCCACCCAGCAGCACCAGCACAGGGGCCAGCAAGAGGGTCAGGGCAAGGCCCATGCGTGCGGCCTCGGCCATGGCTCCGCCGGGCAGGGCGCTGCCCAGCACCAGCACCGGCACGGTAAAGCCCATGCCCAGAAGCGCGGCCATCCGCAG
>CALKAA010000499.1 GCA_937983495.1 uncultured Gemmobacter sp.
GGCCCGGCTGGCCCCGTTGCTGCGCCGTTTTTGCACGGCAGAGGGGAACAGCCTGCTGGCGCAGGCGCGCCAGCAACTCGGGCGCGCGCTGCCCTTGCTGACACCATTGCTGGCCTTCGGGATGATCGCCGCCGGCGAAGAATTGGCCCGCCAGACCCTTGGCGCAAGCGGGCTGCTGGATTTCGGCAAAAGATTGGCGCTGCTGCTGGCCGCCCATATCTTCGTGCGCAAGGTATTGCACGACCCGTTCCTGCGGTTTCTGGGCCGCTGGGTCCTGTTGCCGGTGATGCTGCTTTACACGCTGGGCCTGCTGGACGACGCCACCGCCCAGCTGGAAGAAACCGTGATCACGTTGGGCAATATCAGCTTTTCGCTGGCAGCATTGATCCGCGGGGCGATTGCCGGGTCGCTGCTGTTCTGGCTGGGCAGTTGGTCGAACCGCCAAAGCGCCGACTACATCAAACGGCAGGACGAGTTGCGCCCCGCCACCCGCGAACTGGCCATCAAGGCGTCAGAGGTGGCGATTTTCGGCGCGGCCTTCCTGCTCTTGATGTCGATCATGGGGATCGACCTCACCGCCGTCGCCGTGCTGGGCGGCGCGCTTGGTGTGGGCATCGGGCTGGGCCTGCAACAGATCGCCGCCAACTTCGTCTCTGGCATCATCCTGCTTCTGGAAGGCCAAACCACGGTTGGCGATTACGTCGAACTGGATGGCGGTGAAAAAGGCACCATCGTCAAGATGACCGCCCGCGCCTGCGTGCTGGAAACCTTTGACGGCAAATGGATCGTGGTTCCGAACGAGCATTTCATCACCACACGCGTGGTGAACTATTCAGATCAGGGCAGCGCCAACCGTTATGAGGCGGAATTTTCCGTCAGCTATGACACCGACATCAACCGCGTGCCCGAGATCATCGAGGCCGCCGTGGCCGCCCTGCCCTTCGTGCTGAAATCGCCCGATGGCCCGGATTGCGAGCTGCGCGGCTTTGGCGAAAGCAGCGTGGATTTCGCGGTGGAATATTGGGTGAACGGCATTGATGATGGCAAGAATCGCTTCGGCAGCCCGGTGCTGTTCGCGATCTGGAACGCGCTGAAAGAGGCCGGAATCGAGATGCCCTATCCACATCGCGTGGTGGAATTGCGCCGGGGCAAACCGTGAGGGCTCTGGTCATCGGGGCCGGGCCTGCCGGGTTGATGGCGGCCGAGGCTTTGGCCGATGCGGGCCATGCGGTGACAGTGGCCGAGGCCAAGCCCTCGCCCGCCCGCAAGCTGTTGATGGCCGGGAAATCCGGCCTGAACGTCACCAAGGATGAGGGCGCAGAGGCATTTGCCGCGCAATTTGACGCCGATTGGCTGGTGCCGATCTTGCGCGCGTTCGGCCCCGATCAGGTCAAGGCCTTTTGCGAGGGGCTGGGCCAGCCGGTCTTCACCGGATCGTCGGGCCGGGTGTTTCCGGTTGCGATGAAGGGCTCGCCCTTGCTGCGGGCCTGGCTGGCGCGCTTGGCGGCCAAGGGGGTGACCCTGCGCACCCGCTGGCGGTGGACGGGGTTTGAGGGCGAGGCCTTGCGCTTTGACACGCCCGAGGGCGCGCAAAGTTTTCGCCCCGCCGTCACCGTGCTGGCGCTTGGCGGGGCCAGTTGGCCGCGCCTTGGCTCGGACGCCGCATGGGTGCCTTGGTTGCGCGCAAAAGGCGTGGAGATCACCGATTTCGCCCCCGCCAATATGGGGTTCCAGATGGGGTGGAGCGCCCATATGGCCCGCCATTTCGGCCAGCCGATCAAGGGGGGCTGCCTGATCGCGGGCGCGCGGCGGCAGCGGGGCGAGTTCGTGCTATCGGAACGTGGGCTGGAGGGCGGCGGGATTTATGCCCTGTCGCGTGACCTGCGCCTTGGCGCGCCCCTGGCTCTGGACCTGTTCCCCGATCTGACGGCAGAGGCCCTCGCCGCGCGTCTCGCCAAGTTGAAACCCGGCGAGACGGCGGCAAACAAGCTGCGCAAGCTGGGCCTTGCCCCGGCGGCGGTGGCTTTGGTGCAGGAAGTCGCCCGCCCGCTGCCCGCCGATCTGGCACCGCTGCTGAAACACCTGTCCCTGCCCCATCTTGGCCCCCGCCCGCTGGAGGAGGCGATCTCCAGCGCCGGCGGCATCACCCGCACCGCCCTGACTGACGGGCTGGAACTGCGCGCCCTGCCGGGGGTCTATGCGGCAGGCGAGATGCTGGATTGGGAAGCTCCGACGGGGGGGTATCTGCTGACCGCAAGCTGGGCCACCGGGCTCCATGCCGGGCGTCAGGCGGCCAAGGCCCTCATCCAGAATTGAAGCGGCTTTTTGCTCTCAGCCGCCTCACCCCGATCACGCCAGGCAAATTCAGCCATGATTCCAGGAAGTTGCCGATACCCGCGCTTTTCCCAAAACGCATCATTGCTGCGATAGATCGAGGGTTTCAGCGGGTGGCTGTCAGGCCGCACCACGCTGCAAAACGCCACATGGCTACGACCCAAGGCGCGGGCGTGGCCCTCGCGCGCGTCGAAAAACCGATGCCCGATGCCCTGCCCGCGATATTCCGGCAGCAGCACGGATTCGGCGCAATAGAAGATGCGCTCCATCGGCACCGGCACGGCAGCGAAAGGCGCGGCAAACTCGGCCGCATGATCTTCCATCGGCGTGCCGGTCGCCGCGCCCACCAGCCGCGCACCATCAAAGGCCCCGACCAGCACCGCGCCGGGACTGTCGCGATAGGTTTGCAGATATTCGCGCTCGTACTCCAACGACCCATCGTAGAGATAGGGCCAATCGCGGAAGACCGCGATGCGCAGGCGCGCCACGTCGTCAAGGACGGCATCCAGCGCCGCCCCGGTCAAGACGCGGGTGTCGATCATGCCGAAACCTGCGCAACCCAGTCTTGCAGGTTGTAGAAGGTGGTGACGCGGGCAATCTTGCCATCCCGCAGATCGAAAAACGCGCCTGCGGGCAGGATGTATTTTTGCCCTCTGGCCTCGGGCAGGCCCGGATCGGTTTTCAGATATTCGCCATGCACCACAAATTCGGCGGCCCCCCGCGTGGCGTCCTCGTTTACGAAGATCACCATATCCTTCAGGGTTTCGCGGTAGCTGATGCCCATATGGGAGCAAAACTCGGCAAACATCGCCTTGCCGCGCCGAATGCCGCCCTCATTCACCCGATGCTCAACATCATCCGTCAGGCAGGCCAACATGCCCGCAGCATCGCCCGCATTGAAGGCGGCGTAATAGGTTTCAAGCGTGGCGCGGGTCATTTCGGGGCCTCCGAAGGATTGGGTTTGCGGCATCCTACGGAAAAGTGACGTGCCGCCAATGCCTTTGCAGACAAAAGGCGGCACGAAAGCGACCTCAGGCCAGGGCTGCGCGGACGGTCTCGGCCATCGGCGTGGTGGGCCGCCCGATCAGCCGCGACAGGGTGCGGCTGTCATCAAACAGCGCGCCTTCGCCCGCGCGGGCATCCGAATCCGCCAGCACGGCGGCAAAGCCCTCAGGCAGGCCAAAGCCCTCCAGCGCCTTGGCATACTCTGCCTGTGCCAAGTTCACAAAGCCCACCGGCTTGCCCGATTGCGCCGCGATCTCGGCGGCCAGATCGGCCAGAGTGTAAGAATGATCACCCGCCAGTTCATAGGTTTTGCCCGCATGGGCGGCGTCGAGTGCGGTCACGGCAATGGCCTCGGCATAATCGGCGCGGGCGGCGCGGCGGCTGCTCCCGGCGTGGGCGGCATGGAGGAATTCGAAGAACGGGTTGCCGTTGGGTCGCACGGCCCTGTGCCAGCGGTCGAAGCTGGCGTGGTAGATCCGCAGGAGTCGCGGATCCTTCTCCAGTGCGAGGAGCGCGGGGTAGGCGAAGGCGAGGAGTTCCATGTCGATGTGGGTGCGCCATGCCGGGTTGAGATTGGGGGCGGCCAGGACGTTCTGGTCGTACCTGTGGTCCCGGAGGAGTCGGTGGTAGGCCGCCTCGAAGCGGTCGGCGCCCGAGACGTGGTGCGCGAGCTTCAGGAAGGAGAGGATCTCGACGGAATTGATGCCGCGTTCCATCTCCCAGTCGGGGTCGTGGTTGAGTTTGTCCGGTGCCCACACGGCCCACCGGGTGGGGCGCCCGTCGAGGTCGCGGAGAACGAGGCCGTTGTCCAGGAGATGATCGGCGATGCTCACGACCTGGTCGCGGACCCGCCCGAGGTCCGGCTCCTGGGCGGCGAGGTGATGGTAGGACCAGTATCCGAAGAAATGGGCGGTGACCTCGTCGCTGCTGGTGTCTCCCTTCCAGAGCCAGCGTCCGTCGGGCGTGGGTCGCCAGCGGACGGGGACATGCTTGGAACGCGGGTCTCCGGCGCTTTCCTCGGCCCATTCCCGCGGGGTGAACTCGCGGTTGGGGTCGTGCATCGAGGTCCAGTCGGCGGGGATGACGGTGCGGGCGATGAACCCGGGGATGCCTGTCACGAGGCGCAGGCGCTCACAGGCGTCGAACGCCCGACGCGCCGCGGCCAGCGCGGCGGGATCGCGCGTCACGGCGTACCGATACGATTCCATGGCGAGGGCGAGGGCGGTGTAACCCCCGTCGTTGTCGTCGTCCTCGGGCTCCCAGGTGGTGACGTCGCCCGGGACACGCAGCCGGCATTTCTCGACGATCCCCGGGGGCCGCACGTGCCGGGCCTCCAGGATCCCGTGGAAGCGGATGGCCTTGGCTGCGAGCGGGAGGCGGACCGACCTCAGGGCGCTCACTCCGCCCGCGGTCGCGACCCATGCCGT
>CALKAA010000500.1 GCA_937983495.1 uncultured Gemmobacter sp.
GTTCGATAAAAGGTCCGCGGCGTCCTGCCGTTGGATTGGGTATAGCCCGAATCGCGGCATCGGACAAAAGGCAAATCCCGGGCATTTGACTCAAAACAAAACGCCCGCCGAAAGGGCGGGCGCTTCAGGCACAACCGGGCGCGGGATCAGGCGTAGACGGCTTCCTTGCCGAAATGCTTGACCAGCAGGTAATAGACCACGGCGCGATACTTGTTGCGCTCCGACCGGCCATAGATCTCGATCACGGCGTTGATCGCCTCCATCAGCTCCGGCCCGTCTTTCAGGCCCAGCTTTTTGATGAGGAAATTGCGCTTCACGGTTTCCAGCTCGGTCGGCTGGCTGGCGGCAATGGTCGCCGCATCGGCGTCATAGATGGCCGGACCACATCCGATGGTCACCTTGGTGAGCAGATCCATATCCGGCGTCACCTTGCACTTGTCGCGCAGATCGCCCGCATATTTCTCGATCAGTTCCTGACGCTTGCTCATGAAAGAACTCCCTTGTCGCTCAATGTCCGGTTTCTGTCCCTGGCGGTTTTGCGGGCCGGGGGAGACCCTGCCGCCCCTGACCCGCCGCCTTGGCCGGAACACTAGGCCAGGGCGGCGAGATCACAAAGGGAAACTTCGTCGCGCTTTCCCCCCAATCCTTGCGAGATCAACCGGCGGCAGGCCGCGCAAGGGTGGGGGTGCCCCTTACGGCGCGGGGCGGTTCAGCTTGACGATCCACTGGTTCGCCATCAGCGTCAGGGTGGCTTGACCCGCCAGCGCCTCGACCATCGCCTCGACAGCGCGTTTCACGGGTGCGCCTTGGGCATCCGACATCCAGTTGAAATCGTCCCCGGCGATGATGCCATCATGCTTCACCTTCTTCAGCGATTGCGCGATGTCATTGTCGATGAAGGGGGCGTTGTGATTGCCGTCCAGATAAACCCAATCCAGCGAGGCATCCGGCATCGCCGCCAGCGCCACATCCGACATGGCACGATGGATTTTCACGCGCGGGTCATCCTTGAACGCTTGCACCACGCCCTGATACTTCACTTCCATCAGGTCTTCGTTCTTCTTGCGGCCAAAACCGGTATTGGAAAACTCGGGCTGATAGAGCCAGGGGTCGATCAGATGCAGTTCGACCGGCTCGCAGATCTCCAGAATCCGCTTGGAAAAGCCCCCTTCCCACACGCCCACTTCGGCGACGCGGGCCCCTTTGGGCAGGCTGCGCAGCAGCTTCCCGCGCACCTTGTCGCGTTTGCTTTCTTCCTGAACTTCGCTCGTCATGTCTCTGCCCTCGGGTAAGGCGCCTTGTGGCGCATTGAACTGATACTGGCCCAAACAGGCCGTCACTGATGGGGGGGGGGCCCGGCGCGGGCCTCCCCGGAGAGGCAGGGCCTCAATAGCGGTAATGTTCCGGCTTGAACGGGCCTTCCACCGCCACACCGATGTAATCGGCCTGATCGGCGCGCAGCTCGGTCAGTTTCACACCGATCTTCTTCAGATGCAGGCGCGCCACTTTCTCATCCAGCGCTTTCGGCAGGATATAGACGCCGGGCGCATAGTCTTCGCCCTTGGTCCACAATTCGATCTGCGCCAGAACCTGATTGGTGAACGAGGCCGACATCACGAAGGACGGGTGGCCGGTGGCATTGCCCAGGTTCAGCAGACGGCCTTCCGACAGCAGGATGATCTTGTTGCCCGAGGGCATCTCGATCAGATCGACCTGATCCTTGATATTGGTCCATTTGTGGTTGCGCAGCGCGGCCACCTGAATCTCATTGTCGAAATGGCCGATATTGCCGACGATCGCCATGTTCTTCATCTCGCGCATATGCTCGATGCGGATCACGTCGCGGTTGCCGGTGGTGGTGATGAAGATGTCGGCGTCAGCCACCACATCTTCCAGCACCACGACCTCGAACCCGTCCATCGCGGCTTGCAGCGCGCAGATCGGGTCCACTTCGGTCACTTTCACGCGGGCACCCGCGCCGCGCAAGGAGGCAGCCGAGCCCTTGCCCACATCGCCATAGCCGCAAACCACAGCCACCTTGCCGGCCATCATGGTGTCGGTGGCGCGGCGGATGCCATCGACCAGCGATTCCTTGCAGCCATATTTGTTGTCGAATTTCGACTTGGTGACGGAATCGTTCACGTTGATCGCCGGGAAGGGCAGCTGGCCCTTCTTGTGCAGATCATAGAGGCGATGCACGCCGGTGGTGGTTTCTTCCGACACGCCCTTGATGGCGGCCTTGGTCTTGGCGAACCAGCCGGGGGATTCCTTCATCCGCTTGAGGATTTGCGCCTTGATGACTTCTTCTTCCTCGGATTGCGGCACCGCGAGGACATCCTCGCCCGCTTCCATCCGTGCGCCCAGCAGCACATAGAGCGTCGCGTCGCCGCCATCGTCGAGGATCATGTTCGCGCCTTCGGGGAACATGAAGGACCGGTCCAGATAATCCCAATGCTCGGTCAGGGTCTGGCCCTTCACCGCGAAGACCGGAATGCCCGCTGCCGCAATCGCCGCCGCCGCGTGGTCTTGCGTCGAGAAGATGTTGCAGCTTGCCCACCGCACATCGGCCCCCAGGGCCTTCAGCGTCTCGATCAGCACGGCGGTCTGGATCGTCATATGCAGGCTGCCCACAATGCGGGCCCCTTTCAACGGCTGGCTTGCGCCGAACTCCTCGCGGCAGGCCATCAGGCCCGGCATTTCGGTTTCCGCGATGTCCAGCTCCTTGCGGCCAAACTCTGCCAGCGCGATGTCCTTGACGATGTAATCCTTCGGCATCAGCCGCACTCCTTGTATTCTTGGCTCGCGCTGAAATAGCACTCCGTTTTCAAGGCGGCAATGTTTCGAGGGTTTCTGATTCAATTAAGGCGCGTTTGCGCGGCAATCGCATCAGGAACAGCCCCTTCGATCGTGAACCTGGCAAGGCCGGGGCAGAAAACCAAAAGCCCGGCCTGTGAGGGCCGGGCTTTTAGGATTGGTGCCCAGAAGAGGACTCGAACCTCCACGCCTTGCGGCACTGGTACCTGAAACCAGCGCGTCTACCAATTCCGCCATCTGGGCGATGTCGTGTTGCGGCTTCTACGAGGGGCGTGTGGGGGTGTCAACACTCTGCCGCGAAAAAACTTGCGGCTCAGCAAGGCGGCGCGTGGGGGGGCGAAAACCAAAAGCCCGGCCTGTGAGGGCCGGGCTTTTAGGATTGGTGCCCAGAAGAGGACTCGAACCTCCACGCCTTGCGGCACTGGTACCTGAAACCAGCGCGTCTACCAATTCCGCCATCTGGGCGATGTCGTGAGCGGGCTTCTACGGGCGGCGCGCGGGGGTGTCAACACTCTGCGGCGAAAAATCTGTGCGGGCGTTTGCGACTTGTTTGGAAAACGCGCTATAGCTATGGAGACAGGGAATTTTGCACCATTACCTACCGGGAAGGGCTCGCAGATGAGCAAGCTGGTCACGATCTATGGCGGTTCGGGTTTCGTGGGGCGGTATATCGCCCGGCGCATGGCGAAAGAGGGCTGGCGCGTGCGCGTTGCCGTCCGTCGCCCGAACGAGGCACTGTTCGTGCGCCCCTACGGCGTGGTGGGGCAGGTGGAGCCCGTTCTGTGCAATATCCGCGATGAGGCCAGCGTGGCCGCTGCCCTGGCCGGGGCCGATGCGGTGGTGAATTGCGTGGGCATCCTCAATGCCGTCGGCAAGAACAAGTTCGATGCCGTGCAGCATGAGGGGGCAGGGCGCATCGCCCGTCTGGCAGCCGCGGCAGGCGTGCAGCAACTGGTGCATGTCTCGGCCATCGGGGCCAACAAGGACAGCGACTCGCGCTATGCCGAATCGAAAGGCCTGGGCGAGGCGGCCGTGCTGGCGGCCTATCCCTCCGCGGTGATCCTGCGGCCTTCGGTGATCTTCGGCAATGAGGACCAGTTCTTCAACCGCTTCGCCGCCATGGCCCGCATGTCGCCGGTGCTGCCGGTGTTCGGGGCCAGCACCAGGTTCCAGCCGGTCCATGTCGAGGATGTCGCCTCTGCCGCCGTGAAGGGCGTGCTGGGGCAGGCCGCGCCCGGCATCTATGAGCTGGGCGGGCCGGATGCCTTGTCTTTCGCCGATCTCATGCAGGTCATGCTGAAAACCATCCATCGCCGCCGCCTCGTGCTGCCGCTGCCGCGCCTTGCCGGCTCCGTGCTGGCCTTTGGCTGCGACATGGCGCAGGCCTTCACGCTGGGGCTGGTGGAGAACAAGGTTCTGACCGGCGACCAGCTCAAGAACCTCTATCGTGACAATGTGGTGGCGCCGGGTGCCAAGGGCTTTGCCGATCTCGGCATCACCCCCTCGGCCCTCGCCGCCGTGCTGCCCGATTACCTGTGGCCCTATCGCCCCTCCGGGCAATATGACGCCATCAAGGCCTCTGCCAAGAATCTCCGCAAGGTCTGACCCGTGGCCGACCAATCGCTGCTGACCGCCGCCGCTCTGGGTTTGCTGGAGGGGTTGACGGAATTCATCCCGGTCTCCTCTACCGGGCATATCCTTTTGGCCGGGCATTTTCTGGGCTTTGAAAGTGCGGGCAAGGCGTTCGAGGTGGTGATCCAGCTCGGGGCCGTGCTGGCGGTGCTGGGGGTCTATGCGGCAAAGCTTTGGGCGGTGTTCTCCACCGCGCATCGTGACCCCAAGGCACGCCGCTTCATCTGTGCCGTGGCGCTGGCGTTCTTTCCGGCGGTGTTCATCGGGATTTTGGCGCATGATTTCATCAAGACGGTGCTGTTTGAAAGCCCGCGCCTGATTGCGGTGAACCTGATCCTCGGCGGCATCGTCTTGCTGTTCGTCGATCGCATGGCGCAGCGCCCGCGCTATGAGGATGCCATGGATGTGCCGCTGAGCACCGCATTGAAGATCGGCTTCATTCAATGCCTCGCAATGATACCGGGCGTGTCCCGCTCCGGCTCGACGATTGTCGGCGCCCTTTTGTTGGGCGTTTCCAAGCGCGGTGCTGCGGAATTCTCCTTCTTCCTGTCGATGCCCACCATGGCGGGGGCCTTTGCCTATGATCTGTGGAAGAACCGTGATGTGTTGGACAGCGCAGCCATGACCGAGATCGGCGTGGGCTTCGTCATGGCGCTGATTGCCGCCGTATTCGTGGTGCGCGGGCTGCTCGAATATGTGTCGCGCCATGGCTACGCCCTGTTCGGCTGGTGGCGAATCGTGGTGGGTTCGGTGGCGCTGGTGGCGCTTTCCCTGGGGTTTTGAGTTGGATCGGAACCTGTGCTGACCTATTTTTCCTTCGCGTCTCGAAGAATTTGTACTTTCGGGCCTGAAATCTGCAAATAAGGTCAGCATTGCTGACTTTTCATCTTGCCGCATCCGCGTTATCCAAGTGCCACCCACCGAGACCCGCAGGGAGGCGCCTTCATGGCCAAGGAACGGATGCTGCAATTTGTGACCGTCAACCGGGAGATGCCCGAGAAGCGGCCTGCCACCCTGCGTTCGCAAGACTTCCACGAGATCTACCGCGATTTCGCGGCGCAAAAGGCCGCCGAACAGGCCAGCCGGTGCAGCCAATGTGGCGTGCCCTATTGCCAGTCGCATTGCCCGCTGCACAACAATATCCCCGATTGGCTGCGCATGACCGCCGAGGGCCGGTTGCAAGAGGCCTATGAGCTGTCGCAGGCCACCAATACCTTCCCGGAAATCTGCGGCCGCATTTGCCCGCAAGACCGCCTGTGTGAAGGCAATTGCGTCATCGAACAGTCGGGCCATGGCACCGTCACCATCGGTTCGGTCGAGAAATACATCACCGACACCGCTTGGGAGAATGGCTGGGTCAAACCGGCGCGACCAGCGGTGGAGCGCACCGAGAGCGTCGGCATCATCGGGGCTGGTCCGGGCGGTCTGGCGGCGGCTGACATGCTGCGCCGCAAGGGCTTTCAGGTCACGGTCTATGACCGTTACGACCGCGCCGGCGGCTTGCTGACCTACGGCATTCCCGGCTTCAAACTGGAAAAACCCGTGGTCATGCAGCGCGTTGAACAGCTTGAGGCCTCGGGCGTGCATTTCGTGATGAACTGCAAGGTGGGCGAGGATCTGAGCTTTGACGCCATCCGCGGCCAACATGATGCGGTGTTGATCGCCACCGGCGTCTACAAGATGCGCGATGTGGGCGGGCCGGGCGTGGGGCAAAAAGGCATCGTGCAGGCGCTCGATTACCTCACCGTCTCCAACCGCAAATCCTTTGGCGACGAGGTCGAGGCCTATGACAACGGTGATCTGAACGCCGCGGGCAAGCGCGTCGTGGTCATCGGCGGTGGCGACACCGCGATGGATTGCGTGCGCACGGCCATCCGTCAGGGGGCCACCTCGGTGAAATGCCTCTATCGCCGCGACAAGGCGAACATGCCGGGCAGCCAGCGCGAGACCCAGAACGCCGAGGAAGAAGGCGTGGAATTCGTCTGGCTCAGCGCGCCCAAGGCCTTCACCGGCAATGGCGCTGTCGAAGGCGTCATGGTGCAGCGCATGCGCCTTGGCGCGCCGGATGCCACGGGTCGTCAGACGCCTGAAGTCATCGAGGGGGCCGATTATGTCGAGCCCGCCGATCTGGTCATCACCGCCCTTGGCTTCGAGCCCGAGGAACTGCCGACGCTTTGGGGCGTGCCGGAACTCGCCGTGACCCGCTGGGGCACCATCAAGGCCGATTTCCGCACCCATGCCACCAGCCTGCCGGGCGTTTTTGCTGCCGGTGACATCGTGCGCGGCGCTAGCCTCGTGGTCTGGGCGATCCGTGACGGGCGCGAGGCCGCCGATGCGATCATGGATTATCTGGCACAACCGGCCAGTGTCGCCGCTGAATAATCGCTGCCGCGCTTTGCGGCAGTCTCCCTGACCTGAAACCGGAACCCTCAGCCATGGGCGAAGCCGAGCAGACAGAGCCGATGCGCGCGCCGGGCCAAAAGCCCGCGCTGCGCATTGACACGCTGCGCGATGATGCGCGGCTCAGGCTGTGGCGCCATCGCGGCCGCAGTCAGCGGCTTGTCGTCAGCTTTTCCGGCGTGGGCCGCGACCGCAGCCAGCCGCCCCGGCTGGAATTTGGCCGCACCGCCAGCGCCAATGGCCGCGACCATGTGCTGTATATCGCCGATCCGGCGCGCAGCTGGCTCAACCAGCCCGGCCTGATCGAGGAAATCGCCGGTCTGGTGGAAACCGAGGCGGCGCAGGTCGGCGCGACGCAGGTGGTGGCGATGGGGCATTCGCTGGGCGGGTTTACGGCGCTGGTGCTGGGTGGTTTCACCCGCGTCGATGTGGCGCTGGCCATCTCGCCGCAATATTCGCTCGATCCGGCCGTGGTGCCTGACGAAAACCGCTGGATGATGTTTCGCCAGCATTTTCCGGGGCTTCGCATCTCGCAGGCCGCCGATCACATGGCGCCCTCGACCCAGCATTACATCCTGTTTGGCAAGCATTACCGCGAGGCCCCGCAACGCCGCCTGATGCGCCCGGCCCCCAATGCCGCCTGTTTCCTGCTGCCCAAGGTGCGGCACGATTCTGTCGTGAAGCTGCATGAGGCGGGTATTCTGGATGATGTGGTGCAACTGGCCTTTGCCCGGCGCAGCCGCCGCCTGCGGCAATTGCTGGCCGATCGCATGCAGGCCGTCGCCCTGACGGCCCCGCAGCCCCCCGAGCCGGAGGACATGACATGAAACCGCTGCTCATTCTGGCCGCGCTGACCCTCGCCACCCCGCTGCATGCGGCGGGCTTCAAGGCCCCCGAGGGCTGCACCGCCACGGCCGCGTGGCCAACGAAGGTGGCCCCGTCCCATTTCTCCAGCTGAGGCTGGTACATGGTGAAGGTGGTCCCGGCCACCTGAGCGGTCTTGGGCCAGGGGTCGGGCGAATCCTGGGCGAGAAGGGGGCTGGCCAGGCACAGCAGGAGGGCAAGGAACAATCTCAGCATAGAAGCGGCGGTTTCTACAGTCCCGCGCCTTAACCTGTTCAGAATCAAAACGCACGGACTTGTCGGCACGAGAGCTCTACGGCGCCGCCCGGGGCATACCCGGCGCCATTGTAGGCTCGCGTCCGTGCGCACACGGAGAGGAGAGGCTGCTCCGATCGAAACGTCATCGCCTGTC
>CALKAA010000501.1 GCA_937983495.1 uncultured Gemmobacter sp.
GGCCTCCCCGGCGGCGAGCCAGCTTGCGCCGCTGCGCGCCTCGATCGAGAGCGAGAGCGACCCGGCCTTGAAGGCGCAGAAGACGCGGCTTGCCACCTTCCTGACGCTGCAATTCGACACGGACAGCGCGGCGCGGGTGGCGGCGATTGACAGCCTTGCAGGCGACACGGCGCTGGATGTGCGGGCCGCGCTGAACCCGCTGCTGGCCACCACGCGCAAGGCGGCGACCGCCCTGCCAGAGGGTGCCAATATCGCGGCGATGGTGGAGCCGGATTATGAATTGCTGGTGGCGGCAGGGCTTGCGCCCGCCCGCCTGACCCTGGCCGCGCAGAAAGAGGCCCTCGCGGCCCATCTGACAGATGGCGCGGTGGCGGGCGTGCCCCTGGCCGATCTGGCCACGCAAGCGGGCCGTGACCGGGCCTATGAGGCGCTGGAACAGGCCGGCAGCGTGCCCGCCGCCGCGACCGATGCCGAGGTGGCGGCTGCGCTGCAACTCCATGTGTTCTTTGACAAATATACCGAGAAAGACCCTGCCGTGACCGCAGCCGCCAAGGCGGTGCTGGAGGGTATTGAGGCCAAGGTGGGTGCCATGACAGCGGTCGATCTGGGGCTTGATGCGCTGTCGCTCGCCTCAATCTATTTCCTGGCCGCCATCGGCCTTGCCATCACCTTTGGCGTCATGCGGGTGATCAATATGGCGCATGGCGAGTTCATCATGATGGGCGCCTATACCGGCTATGTGGTGCAGCAAGTGATCCCGAATTATACGGTGTCCATCGTGGTGGCGCTGCCCTTGGCCTTTGCCGTCACCTTCGCCGCCGGGGTGGCGATGGAGCGGCTGGTGATCCGGCATCTGTATAAGCGCCCGCTGGAAACCTTGCTCGCCACCTTCGGGATTTCCATCGCGCTGCAACAGATCGCCAAGAACATCTTTGGCACGCAGGCCCGCCCGCTGACGGCGCCGGGCTGGCTGGATGGGGCGCTGGTGGTCAATGATGTGATCGCCATCAGCTATATCCGCATCGCGATTTTCGCCCTCGCGCTGGCGTTCCTGATGTTCTTCCTGTGGCTGATGAAGCGCACGCGGCTGGGGCTGGAGGTCCGCGCGGTGACCCAGAACCCGGCCATGGCGGCCAGCATGGGCATCGACCCTGATCGCATCAACATGCTGACCTTCGGCATCGGATCGGGCATCGCGGGGATTGCGGGCGTGGCCATCGGCCTTTTCGCCAAAGTCACCTCCGAGCTTGGCTCGGATTACATCGTGCAAAGTTTCATGACGGTGGTGGTCGGGGGCGTGGGCAATATCTGGGGCGCGCTGGCGGGGGCGGCGATGATCGGCGGCTTCCAGAAGGTCATCGAATGGCTGAACCCGGCCAATACGCTGGCGGCGCAGACCTATATGATCCTGTTCATCATCCTGTTCATCCAGTTCCGCCCGCGCGGCATCATCGCCCTCAAGGGCCGCGCGGCGGGGGATTGATGATGACCCTTCTGCTTTCATCTGTTCAAAAATATCCCACGGGGGTGCGGGGGTGTGAAA
>CALKAA010000502.1 GCA_937983495.1 uncultured Gemmobacter sp.
CCCTACACGACGCTCTTCCGATCTGCCGGTCCGCCAGCTTGACCAGGATCACCCGCAGATCGCGCGACATGGCGACAAACAGCTTGCGGAAATTCTCCGCCTGCTTCGATTCGGTCGAGGTGAGTTGCAGATTGGTCAGCTTGGTGACGCCATCGACCAGTTCGGCCACCTCCTCGCCGAACTCGCGCGCGACATCGGTGTAACTGGCCTTGGTGTCCTCGATCGTGTCATGCAGCAGCGCGGTGACCAGCGTGGCATCATCCAGCCGCTGCTCAGTCAAAATCGCCGCCACCGCCACCGGATGCGTGAAATAGGGCTCGCCCGACTTGCGGAACTGCCCCTCATGCATCTGTTTGCCATAGGCATAGGCCCGGCGGATCAGATCGGAATTGGTGCGCGGATTGTAATTGCGGATCAGGGCAATGAGGTCTTCGACGTCGATCATGCCCTGCCCGCCATGCCCAGCCCGCTTGTCGCCTTAGCGGTCGCCCTGCGCTTCCATCAAGGCGCGCAGCATCTTCTCCTCGCTCATGTCATCACTGGCGGGGCGATCCACCGCATCGCCATTGCCCATGAGCAGCGCCATCTGATCTTCTTCCGGCTCATCGACCTCGATCTGGGTCTGATAGCTTTCGATCATGCGCTCGCGCAGCGCATCGGCAGACTGGGTTTCCTCGGCGATCTCGCGCAGCGAGACGACCGGGTTCTTGTCATTGTCACGCTCCACCGTCAGCGGCGAGCCCGACTGGATCTCGCGCGCCCGATGGGCGGCCAGCATCACCAGCTCGAACCGGTTCGGCACCTTGTCAACGCAATCTTCGACCGTCACGCGGGCCATGGGACTCTCCAGTAGCGGATGGGTATCGAACCGCCTCTCTATAGGGCGACAAGACCCTTGACAAGAGCGGAATCAGCAAAAGCCCCGCATCACAGGGGTTTGACCGCAGCCACATCTTCTGCGGGCAGGGCCGCCAGCATCTCCCGGACGCTGCGGCCAAGCGCCGGATGCCGCCAATCCGGCGCCACATCGGCCAGCGGCACCAGCACGAAGGCACGATCCTGCACCCGCGGATGCGGCAGGATCAGCCGATCAGGCGCGCGCAGCACCTGTTCCTCGGCTGGCAGGTCACGCCAGACCGCTTGCCCCGCCGCATCGGGCAGCACCTGCGCGCCCATAGCGATCAGATCCAGATCCAGCGTGCGCCCCGCCCAACGCTGCACCCGTTCCCGCCCGAAGGCGGCCTCCACCGCGTGCAGCACCGCCAGCACGGCCTCGGCATCGCGCGCGCCCCCTTCCAGCACCGCCGCCGCATTCACATAATCCGGCCCGGCCCCCGCCGGAAAACAGGGCGTCGCATAAAACCGGCTCACAACCACAGGCGGCAGCCCCGCCTCGGCCAGCGCCCCCAGGCCCGCGCGCAAAACGCTGTCAGGGCCCATACCCTGCCATGGCAGATTTGCGCCCAGAGCAATAATTACAGGGTTTTCAGGTGGCATGGTTGGTGGCACTCTCTTAAGTAGGGGTTGCGTTGTTTGCAGACTGATTGCTATCCAATCGCGTTCCAAAACCGTTTTGAGAAGGTCACCACACTTTTCATCACCGGCCTCGGGACGGAATTTGAGGGGAAAACTTATGTTTTACAAGGACGAACGGCTTGCGCTGTTCATAGACGGGTCAAACCTTTACGCCGCGGCAAAGGCCCTGGGGTTTGACATCGACTACAAACTTCTGCGTCAAGAGTTCATGCGCCGTGGCAAGCTGCTGCGCGCCTTTTACTACACTGCCCTCCTCGAAAACGAGGAATACTCGCCCATTCGCCCGCTGGTTGACTGGCTGCACTACAATGGCTTCACCATGGTCACCAAACCGGCCAAGGAATATACCGACAGCCAAGGCCGCCGGAAGGTCAAGGGCAACATGGATATCGAGCTGACCGTGAACGCGATGGAACTCGCGCCGCGCCTCGATCATATCGTGTTGTTCTCTGGCGATGGCGATTTCCGCCCGCTGGTGGAAAGCCTGCAACGTCAGGGCGTGCGCGTTTCGGTGGTCTCGACCATCCGCAGCCAGCCGCCGATGATTGCCGACGAATTGCGCCGTCAGGCCGACAATTTCATCGAACTGGACGAGCTGCGCGAAGTGATCGGCCGCCCGCCGCGTGAACCGCGCGCGGATCGCGAGGACACCCAGCCGCCGATCCATGCCAAGTAAGGCAACCCGGCTTCGGGTCGCCGTGGCAAAGGTTGGCCCAAGCTCTTGCAAACAGGCACCCTTTCGGTGCCTGTTTTGCTGTTGCGCACCATGCTGAGCGCGCTTCTCGGCCTGATGGGCGCCGCCTTTCTGGCCGCCACGCCGCTGCCCATGCAATCCGAGGCGGTGTTTGTCGCCTTGCAACTCGCCGAAGCTGCGCCGATCTGGCTGATGATCCTCGCCGCAGGCTTTGCCAATACCGCAGGCTCTGCCCTCACCTTCGCCATGGGGCGTGGCATGCGCGCCCTCGAAAGCCGCTTCAAATCCACGGCCGCACAATTGGCACGCGCCGAAGCCCTTTATCGGCGTTGGGGCCGCTGGACCCTGCTGCTCTCCTGGGCTCCGCTTGGGGATGTGATCTGCTTTGTCGCGGGCGTGCTGCGCGTTCCGCTGTGGCAATTCCTGCTGATCGTGGGCTTTGCCAAAACTGCGCGCTACGCCGTTCTCGCCGCTGTGACCGCCGGCGCGGTGGCTTGGCTCTGGACCTGAGGCCTGCAAACGCCTACCTCTGTGCCGCGAACGGAGAGAGCCGCCATGTCCCTGCCCCCATCCATGCCCCCCCTCACCCTCTACCTCGCCGCGCCACGCGGCTTTTGTGCCGGGGTGGATCGCGCCATCAAGATCGTCGAGATGGCCTTGCAGAAATGGGGGGCCCCGGTCTTTGTGCGCCACGAAATCGTGCATAACAAATTCGTGGTGGACAGCCTGAAGGCCCTTGGTGCCGTGTTCGTCGAGGAACTGGACGAGGTGCCGGATGACCGCCCCGTCATCTTCTCGGCCCATGGCGTGCCGAAATCGGTGCCCGCCGCCGCGCAGGCCCGCAATATGGTGTTCGTCGATGCCACCTGTCCGCTGGTTTCCAAAGTGCATATCGAGGCCGAGCGCCACCACGAGAACGGGTTGCAAATGGTCATGATCGGTCATGCAGGCCACCCCGAGACCATCGGCACCATGGGCCAACTGCCCGAGGGCGAGGTGATCCTGGTGGAAACGGTCGAGGATGTGGCGACCGTCACCCCGCGCGATCCGTCGCGCCTCGCCTTCATCACCCAGACCACCCTCTCGGTCGATGACACGATCGACATCATCGCCGCCCTGCGCGCCCGGTTTCCGGCCATCATAGGCCCGCATAAGGAAGACATCTGCTATGCCACCACCAACCGGCAAGCGGCGGTCAAGGCCATTGCGGGCCAGATCGACGCGCTTCTGGTGATCGGTGCGCCCAATTCCTCCAATTCCCGCCGCCTTGTCGAGGTCGGCCGCGCCAATGGCTGCGCCTATGCGCAACTGGTGCAACGCGCGACCGAGATCGACTGGCGCGCCCTGGAGGGTATCCGTTCGGTCGGTATCACCGCCGGGGCCAGCGCGCCCGAGGTTCTGGTGAACGAGGTGCTGGACGCCTTCCGCGCCCGCTATGCCACCACCGTCGAGATGGTCGAGACGGCGCTTGAGGATATCGAGTTCAAGGTGCCCCGCATCCTGCGCGAACCGGCTTAGGGCCGCCGCCCGACCGGTGACAAGACGCTGAAACCGCACTACGCTTGCGCGGTTTCCGGATGGCATCATGCTGCGCTTGCTCTGGTCTGTTCTTGCCCTGATCCTTGGTCTGGCCCTGACGGCGGCGCAGGCGCAGGAAGAGCCGACCTATGAGGATATGCGCGCGCTGGCTCAGGGGCGGTTTGCCAGCCTGACCGCCTTCCTGCCGGTGGCCGAACCCGCCCTTGCCGCGCCCTGCGATCTGACCCGGCCGGGCAAGACCCATGCGCTTCTGTTCGGGGCCGACAGTTTCGGGCCCGAGT
>CALKAA010000503.1 GCA_937983495.1 uncultured Gemmobacter sp.
GGCTGGCGCACATAGGTCCGCAGGCTGCGGTCGTAGTCCATGTTGTGAGGGGCGAGGCCGATGTAGCGGCTCAGGTCGGATGACGCCTGGTTCACCGACAGCCCGAACTGCGTCATCACATCGCTGCGGTTCACATGCCCCTCCCAGAACAGGCGGAACTCGATGAACTCGAGCCTTTGCTCGACCCCCCAACGAAGTTCCGATCTGTCGTTGCTCACCACGCTCTCCCGCCATCGGTCGATGCGCATGGAAATTATGCGCGCCCAATTTATGGGCTTTCTTCGACCGTAGCCGCGCGATGCTTGGGGATCAATCGAAAAGGGAAGGGCTGGCGCGCAATTATCCCAAGGATTGCCGCAGGGTCTGCGCGACGGCGTCAGCCGCCATCCTCACTGGTTCCGCCGCGAGATGGGCGTATCGCGCCGTAGTCTGGACCTGCGTGTGGCCGAGAAGCTTGCCGATCATCGGCAGTCCCTGACCTGACGCCACAGCCGTGGACGCGAAGGTGTGGCGCAGGTCGTGGATGCGGACGTCCTTGACCCCTGCACGGGCGCGGACGCGCTGCCAGAAGGGTTGCAGATCGCTCAAAGGCTTGCCGGGCAGCGTGCCGGTGATCACCCACGGGTTGCCTTCGACGCGCTGGGCGCCCCGCAGCAGGTCCACCACTGGCTGGCCGACGTGGACGACCTTCGCCCCTGTCTTGGAATCCGGCAGGCGCAGGGCAGGGACGTCGAGATCGACATACGCCCACTTCAAGCACATGATCTCGTTCAAGCGGCATCCGGTCAGGATCAGCAGGCGCGCAGCAAGGATGGCCGAGGGCAGTTCGACCCCTTCCGCTTCCATCTCGCGCAGCACCTCGCCGATCCTGCGCAACTCGGCAGCACTCAGGAACCGTTCGCGCTTTTCCTCGGGGTACTTCCTGATGTGTTTGCGCGGGTTAGTCCCGTCCGGACGCAGGCCCCACATCTCGGACAGGCTGAACATTTTCGAGATCACCTCGAGGCAGCGGTTGGCCTGATAGGGGATGTGGCGCAGGTCGTGATGGAACTTCGCGACATCCGCCCGCGTGATCCCCGTAACCGTAAGCTGCCCGAGGGCGGGAAGGATGAAGCGCTGCAGGTTCCGGCGATACTCCTTTCCCGTGCTGGCCTTCACGCGGATGGCGATGTGTTCCTTGTCGAACCTCTCGGCCAGTTCCTTGATGGTGATGGCCTTGCGCCCCGCGTCGCGGTCAGCCGCAGGGTCCTGTCCGTTGCGGGCAGCGGCCACGATGGTGATGGCGCGGGTGCGTGCCTGTTCGCAGGTCAGCACGGTGCTGGGCCCGAGGCTGATCCGCCGCGACCGGCGGCCCGCGCGGTATTGCACGACGTAGCCTTTGCGTCCGCTTGGCAGCACCCGAAGCCCGAAGCCGGGAATATCGCTGTCCCAGACGAAGTATTCGGCGGCTTGGGCTTCTGCGGCGTCGATGATGCGTTTTGTAAGCTTTGGCATGGGAGATCGGCTTCCGGGTTGTCTGGCTTCCACAGTGCGCAAGGAGGATGGCTAGTCAACGAACACATTGATATTGCGTGTAAAAATGAAAACCCGCGCAATCTCACGCAGGGGCTGCATCGCAGTCGAGCGCGGAAAGGATGGTCCGCACGAATCGGAACGCAGGTTCCGGTCGCTCATTCGCGCTGCTAAGGTCCGCGAAAAGAAACGGAATCCCGATGGCGTCGAAATCCACCCTCAATGCAAAGAACCTCGAGGCGCTGGGCACTGAGCGTCTGGCGCAGCTGCTGATCGAGATCAGCACGGGCGACGCCGCAGCCAAGCGCAAGCTGCGCCTGGCCCTCGCCGGAGCTGAGGGGCCGAGGGAGGCGGCGCGGGAGATTGCCAAGCGGCTGACCAGCATAGCAAAGGCGCGGACCTTCGTGAACTGGCAGAACCGCAAGTCTCTGGTGAAGGATCTTCAGACGCAGCGCAGCGCCATCATGGAACAGATCGCCCCGCATGATCCTAGTGAGGCGCTGGCGCTCTTGTGGCGGTTCATGGGGCTGGCCACCCCGGTGTTCGAACGCTGCGACGACAGCAGCGGCACTGTCATCGACATCTTCCGCCAGGCCTGCGCCGATCTGGGCGAGGTGGCCAAGGCGGCTGATGCGGCGCCCGAGGCGCTGGCGCGGCAGGTTCTCGACGCGCTGCAGGACAACGGCTTTGGTCAGTATGATGGTTTGATTTCCATGATTGCCCCGGCGCTGGGCCCGGAGGGCGTTGCGCATCTGAAGATACTGGTTGAGGAGCTTGGGCGCACGCCCGTGATTGTGCCGCCAAAGAGCGAATGGCAAGCTGTCGGCTGGGGCAGTGGTGGCACACGCTATGCCCACGAGATGGAGGAACGCGCGCGTCAGAGCACGGTCGAAATGGCGCTGAAAGACATTGCCGACGTGCAAGGCGACGTCGATGGCTTCATCGCTCAGTATGACCCGAAGACCCGCAAGGTGCCGAAGATCGCGGCGGAGATCGCGCAGCGTCTGCTGGCGGCTGGCAGGGCAGGGGACGCGCTCGGTTTCATCGAGCGGGCCGAGGTGAAAGATGCACGCTGGATCCCGCCCGAGTTGCAGGACGCCCGTCTTGCCGTGCTGGAGGCGCTTGACCGGAAGGATGAGGCGCAAGCATTCCGCTGGGCATGTTTCGAGCGCGACCTGTCGGGTGAGCACCTGCGGGCCTATCTGAAGCGTCTGCCGGATTTCGACGATATCGAGGCCGAGGAGCGTGCGATGGCGCATGCTGCCGCCCATCCCGACCTGCTTGCAGCCCTCGCTTTCTTTCTGAACTGGCCATCGCTTGCCCATGCCGCGCGATTGCTGATCGACCGGGAGGACGAGGTCGATGGCGATCACTACGAATTCCTGGCCCCGGCGGCCGAGACATTGGCCGAGAAGCATCCGCTGGCCGCGACGGTGGCGC
>CALKAA010000504.1 GCA_937983495.1 uncultured Gemmobacter sp.
GCCCGACTCGGCAATGCCTCCACCGCCGCCGAAGTGCTGACCCGCCCCGGCCGGGTGGATGTGGCGGCCGAGCTGGTGGAACGCGCCTTGGTGGGTCGCATGCAAAGCGATGGCTGCGGCACCGAATATCTGGTGCCGGGCTTCCAGACTTTTGGCCCGGCACAGGCGATGCGCCCGATGGCCGCGCAGGCAGGCTGGATCGCCAGCCGTCTGGCCGCCCGTCACGGGTTGCAACCGGATGCCGAATCTCTGGCTGCGCAGACGTTCCGCGGCGACCTGCATGACCGCTTCCTCAGCCTCACCACGGCCTGACCTCGCGCCCCTTCCATCCCTTTTGTGATCGGCCCGCATCCGCATTCCGCCGCAACTGCCCAAAATTTGCGCACTTCTCTGCATTGCAGCATTTCTCGTCACCCGCCGCGTGCCCGATGGATTGCCAGCCCCGCCCCACCTCCGCATCCTGACATCACGACGGGGCAATGGCGTTCCGTCACCGCATTTCCCGAACGATCGGGCCCTCGGGCAAAGCCGCCTGACACCTCTGCCGCAATCTGCCTGCGGTCGCTGTGTCTGGCGGCTTTTTGTTTTTTCTCCATCGAAGGATCACCCCATGCCCTCCTCTCTCTTCCCCCGCTTCGCAGCCCTCACGCTCTCTACCGGGCTGGCTGCCCTGCCTGCCTTTGCCGAAGCCACGCCCGAGCAAGACGAGCTGACGCTTGGCTTCATCAAACTCACCGATATGGCCCCGCTCGCCATTGCCGCCGAAAAGGGGTTCTTCGAGGAGGAGGGGCTCTTCGTCACGCTCGAGGCGCAATCGAACTGGAAGGTGCTGCTCGACCGCACCCTCTCGGGCGAGATTGACGGCGCGATGATGCTGGCCGGGCAGCCGCTGGCCGCCTCCATCGGTTACGGCACGGCGGGCGAGGTGATCACCCCGATTTCGCTCGATCTCAACGGTAATGCGATCACCGTGGCCAATGCCGTGTGGGAGGAGATGAAACCGCATGTGACCATGGGCGCCGATGGCAAACCCGCGCATCCGATCAGCGCAGCAAGCCTGAAACCCGTGATCGAGGCCCGCGCCGAAGCGGGCGAGGCGTTCAATCTGGGCATGGTCTTTCCGGTCTCCACCCATAATTACGAATTGCGCTACTGGCTGGCGGCGGGCGGCATCCATCCCGGTTTCTATGAGGCCGGGGATGTGGCCGGCCAGACCGGCGGCGATGTGCTGATCTCGGTCACCCCGCCGCCGCAAATGCCCGCCACGCTGGAGGCAGGCACCATCCTGGGTTACGCCGTGGGCGAGCCGTGGAACCAGGCGGCGGTGAAAAAGGGCATTGGCGTGCCGGTCATCGCTGACGCCGACATCTTCGCCAAGAACCCCGAAAAGGTGTTCGGCCTGACCCGCGCCTTCGCCGAGGCCAACCCCAATACCACCATCGCGCTGACCAAGGCGCTGATCCGCGCGGGCATGTGGCTGGATGCCAGCCCGGAAAACCGGCTGGAGGCCGTGGAGATCCTGTCGCGCCCCGAATATGTCGGCGCCGACAAGGCGGTGATCGCCAATTCGATGACCGGCACCTTTGAATATGAACCGGGCGACATCCGCCCGGCGGCAGATTTCAACCTGTTCTTCCGCGAAAACGCCACCTTCCCTTATTACTCGGATGCCGTCTGGACCCTGACCCAGATGCGCCGCTGGGGCCAGATCGCCGAGGCCAAGCCCGATGCCTGGTATGACGAGACCGCAAAGCGCGTCTACCGCCCCGATCTCTACAAGACCGCCGCCGAGGCGCTGATCGCGCAAGGTCTGGCCAAGGCCGAGGATTTTGACTTCGACGCCGATGGCTACCGCGAGCCGACCTCGGCCTTCATCGACGGCATCGCCTTCGATGGCACCAAACCGAACGCCTATATCGACAGCCTGAAAATCGGCCTGAAAGCGAGCCAGACCCCGGCAGACGCCGCCGTGAACTGACCCCGGCGCGCGCCCCAGTGGTGCCCCCCAGTGGTGCCTCCCAGTGGCACCTCCCAGTGGCGCGCCCCCTCCCAGCCCATTCCCTGCAAGGACATGCCATGACCGCCCTTGATCCCGCCGCCCTGCCGGAAGACCCGGCCGCCCTGCGCGCCGAGCGTCTGAAACGCCTGCACAGCTTCATCAGCCGCTGCGACCCCTGGCTCAAGGCCCTCGGGCTGGCCTGGCTCACCCCGATCTGGCGCGCGCTGGCGGGCGACAATCCGCGCGGGCAATTGCGCGAGATCTGGCGGCTGGCCGCCGTGCCCTTGCTGGCGGTGGTGGGGTTCCTCGCCCTCTGGGCCATGCTGGCGCCGCAGGTGCAAACCTCGCTCGGGGCCATTCCCGGCCCGGCGCAGGTCTGGGAACAGGCACGCGCCCTGCATGCCGATGCCAAGGCGGAGGCCGCGAAGGAGGCCGCCTTCTACGCCAAACAAGACGAGCGCAACGCCGCGCTGGTGGCCGAAGGGCAGGCCGACAAGGTGAAAACCCGCGCCTATACCGGCAAACCCACCTATTACGCGCAGATCCTCACCTCGATCCGCACCGTGTTCACCGGCTTTTTGCTGGCCACGCTGGTCGCCGTGCCCCTGGGCATTGCCATGGGCCTCTCGCCCACCGCCAATGCCGCCATCAACCCGCTGGTGCAGGTGTTCAAGCCGGTCTCCCCGCTGGCCTGGCTGCCCATCGTCACCATGGTCGTTTCCGCCACCTATGAGGGCGGCGAGGGTGGCCTGTCCAAGAGCTTTCTGGTCTCTGCCGTCACCGTGACGCTCTGTTCGCTCTGGCCCACGCTGATCAACACCTCGCTGGGCGTCGCCTCGATCGACCGCGATCTGGTGAACGTGGGCAAGGTGCTGAAACTTTCGGCCTGGACCAAGATCACCCGCCTTGTGCTGCCCTCGGCGCTGCCGCTGATCTTCACCGGGCTGCGGCTGTCGCTGGGCGTGGGCTGGATGGTGCTGATCGCCGCCGAAATGCTGGCGCAAAACCCCGGCCTTGGCAAATTTGTCTGGGACGAGTTCCAGAACGGCTCCTCTGACAGTCTGGCACGCATCATGGTGGCGGTGCTGACCATCGGCCTCATCGGCTTCCTGCTGGATCGGGCGATGTTCGCGCTGCAAACCCTGTTCACCTTCTCGGCGCAGCGGTGATGCCATGCTGGAATTGAACACCGTTTCCAAAGGCTTCGGCGAAGGCGATGCGCGCCACGAGGTGTTGCGCGGCCTGACCCTCTCGGTGCGGGAGGGCGAGTTTCTGGCGATCCTCGGCTATTCCGGCACCGGCAAGACCACGCTGATCAACCTGATGGCCGGGCTGGTGATGCCCGATCAGGGCAGCCTCACCTTCCGCGGTGCCCCCGTCACCGGGCCAAGCACCGACCGCGCGGTGGTGTTCCAATCCTATTCGCTGATGCCCTGGCTGACCGTGGCGGGCAATGTGCGGCTGGCGGTGGATGCGGTGCATCCCGGCCTCTCCGCCGCCGACCGCGCGGGCAAGGTGGCGAAATATATCGGCATGGTGGGCCTGTCGCACGCCGCCGAACGCCGCCCGGCCGAGCTTTCGGGCGGCATGCGCCAGCGCGTCGGCATTGCGCGGGCCTTGGCGATGGAACCCGAAGTGCTGCTGCTCGACGAGCCGCTTTCCGCGCTCGACGCCCTCACCCGTGGCAATCTGGCCGAGGAGATCGAAACCATCTGGGCCGCCGACCGCCGCACCGTGGTTCTGGTGACCAATGATGTGGACGAGGCGCTTGTGCTGGCCGACCGCATCGTGATCCTGAACCCCGATGGCACTTTGGGGCAGGAATTTCCGGTCGATCTGCCGCGCCCACGCGACCGCACGGCGCAGGACGAGACCTTCAAGGGCTTGCGCGCTGCCGTGACCTCCAGCCTGATGGAGA
>CALKAA010000505.1 GCA_937983495.1 uncultured Gemmobacter sp.
CATGGGTGGTGCGGTCGAGGCCCCGGTTGAACCAGCGGGCAGGCGCGATGCCCGACCCATGGGCGCGGGGTTTCAGCAGGCTGGCGCACATCGCAGGCGTCAGGATCAGGGCCACCGCCAGCGACAGCATCATGGCGGAAATGATGGTGACGCTGAACTGCCGGTAAATCACCCCCGTTGAGCCCGACATGAAGGCCATGGGCAGGAATACCGCCGACAAGACCAGCGCGATGCCGACCAGCGCCGGGGTGATCTGGCTCATGGATTTCTCGGTGGCGGCGGTGGCGTCCAGGCCTTCCTCCTCCATCACCCGTTCGACGTTTTCGACCACCACGATGGCGTCATCAACCAGAAGACCAATGGCCAGCACGAGCGCAAACATGGTCAGCGTGTTGATGGTCAGCCCCGCCACGGCGAGGATGCCGAAGGTGCCCAGCAGCACCACCGGCACGGCGATGGTGGGAATGATGGTCGCCCGCCAGCTTTGCAAAAACACAAGGATCACGAGGAACACCAGCACCACCGCCTCGGCCAGTGTGTGATAGACCCGCTCGATCGAGGCCTCCACGAAGGGCGAAGTGTCATAGGGGTATTCGACGCTGACGCCCTCTGGCAGGGCGGCGCTCACGCGGGTGAGGGTGGCGCGCACGGCCTCGGCGGTATCCACCGCATTGGCCCCGATGGCGAGGTTGATGCCAAAGCCCGCCGCCGGTTTGCCGTTGAAGCGTGACGAGGCCCCATAGGTTTCCTGCCCCACCTCGATCTCGGCCACATCGCCCAGAAAGACGGTGGAGCCATCTTCATCGGTGCGCAGGATGATGCGGGCGAATTCATCGACTGAGGAAAGCTGTGCCTGTGCCGACAGCGCGACGGAAAGCTGCTGCCCCGGCATCACGGGTTGCGCGCCCAGACTGCCCACGGTGACGGTGCTGTTCTGTTCCGACACGGCGCTGGTGATATCTGCCGTCGTCACCTGATATTGCGCCATTTTCAGCGGATCGAGCCAGATGCGCATGGCATAGCCCGAACCAAAGGCATTGACCGAGCCGACGCCCGGGGTGCGCAGCACCGGGCCTTCCACGATCCGGCCCATCAGATCGCCCAGTTGCAGCGAAGTGTAGCGGCCATCCTCGGCCACCAGCGCGCCCACCATGAGGATCGAGGAGGTCGAGCGGGTGACGCTGACTCCGCGCTGTTGCACGGTTTCGGGCAGGGCCGAGGTGATCAGTTGCAGTTTGTTCTGCACCTGAATTTGCGCCATGTCCGCGTCCACGCTGTCATCGAACACCAGGCTGACCGAGGCCCGCCCGGTCGCACTGGAGGAGGAGGACATGTAAAGCAGGCCGTCGAGCCCCGTCAGGCCATCCTCAATCACTGTGGTCACAGAGTTCTCGGTGGTTTCGGCCGAGGCTCCGGGATAGCTGGTCGAGATGCGGATCGTGGTCGGCGCAATGTCGGGATATTGCGAGATCGGCAGGGTCGAGAGGCCCCACGCGCCCGCCAGCATGGTGATCAGCGCCAGCACCCATGCAAAGACGGGGCGGTGAATGAAAAAGCGCGCCATCGCGTCAGTTCCCCGCTGCCGGAGCGGTCGGGGCCGTTGCTTCTGCGTCACGCACCACACCTTGTGCGTCGATTGTCACGGGCACGGTTTCCACCGCGGCACCGTCGCGCAGATTGCTCAGGCCATCGACAATCAGCGCAGCGCCGGGTTCCAGCCCTTCGGTCACCAGCCAGTCATTGCCATCGCTGCCGGCAGGGCTCACCTGCACCCTCACCGCCTTGCCCTCTGCGGCCAGAAACACCGACAAGACACCGCCGCGCCCGATGGTGGCGGCCCGTTGCGGCACGCGGACCGCCTGCATCCGGCCCACCACAACCGCGCCGCGCAAGAACATGCCGGGGCGGATCAGACCGTCGGGATTGGCAAAGCTGAAGCGGAAATCCTGTGTGCCGGTCGTGGTGGAGACCGCGACAGAGGGCGCCACGAGATTGCCCTCGCCCTGATGGATCTGGCCGTTTTCAAGGGTCAGGGTGACCTCCAGCCGCTCCTCGGGCGTCAGGGCACCGGCCTTGATCTGTTCGCGGATCGACAAGAGCCGGGCGGCGGGTTCGTAAAGATCGACCCAGATCGGGTCTAGCGTGGTGACGGTGGCGAGCGGGTCTGACTGCCCGGCGGTGACCAGATCGCCCACCGACACGCTGGCAAAACCGGCAATACCGGTGATCGGGCTGCGGATCTCGGCCCAGCCCAGATCCTGCTGCGCCAATTTCAGCGCGGCCTCGGCACTGGCCAGTTCGGCGCGGGCCTGTGCGGCCTCTGCTTCGGCGGTTTCCACCGTGACGCGGGTAGAGCCGGAGCCTTCCAGCGCCCTGGCGCGGGTGGCCGCGGCCTCGGCCAGCGTCAGC
>CALKAA010000506.1 GCA_937983495.1 uncultured Gemmobacter sp.
CATTGAAATCGGCGGCAAATCCCGCACCGCAATCGCCTGGACAACCAGCGCTTCGGTCGTCGGAGTCATCGGAGATGGTCCGCGCAGGCGCCCTGCCGCAACAGGGCTTCCTGAAACAGGAAGACATCCCGCTTCAGCCCTACCTCGCCACCCGCACCGGCAATTACTATCAGATCGGCCACCGCGCGCGGCACGCCTGATCTTCATCTTGGCTCAAATATCCTGGGGGTCCGGGGGTGAAACCCCCGGGGTCTCACCCAAAAGCGCCCGCAGGCAGACGCAGGATCAGGTTGGGATCAGGGCAAATCTGCTGCCACACATCCCACAGGCTTTCATGGCCGACGCCAAAGAAATTGCCGCTCGTCTGTTCCAGCATATCCGCCATGATCTGAAAATGCAGATGCGGTGCCCAGCCGCCGTTCTCGGGCCAATTGCCCAGATGGGCGATTACCTGACCCGCGTCAACGGCTTGGCCCACCCGACAGAGGCCTGGCAGGCTGGCGGCCAAATGGCCATACAGTGTGAAGAACGGCACCCCCGGCCCCTCATGCCGCAGGATTAGCGTATGTCCATAATCGAGCGGGTCGGCGTTATAGACCACCGAATGCACCACGCCCGGCAGAGGGGCATGCACGGGCGTGCCCGCAGGCGCGAACACGTCGATCCCCATATGGATCATCCGCCGCTCCGGACTGGCCTGATCGGCGAATTGCGCGGCGCGATAGACGCTGCGCTTTTCGCCGTAAGGGCCAAGGCCATAATCGACGCCTTGCTCGGCAAACCACAGGTCAAAGCCAAGGTCGGAATAGGCGGGCATGCCTTCCGTTACATCGCAGAGCAGCGGCATATGTGCGCTGGCCGTGATCTCGGGCAGAAACACCGGCGCAACCTCGGATTTTCGCAGAAAATCCGTAATTGTCGGTGCTGCGGGCAGGCCTGCGCCGGCACGGATCACAGCGCGTAGCAAGCCCTGATCCACGGCCCGCAAGCGGGCTGCCTCGGGGGCAGGGCCAAGGGCCGCGTAGAGTGCGGGCAGCAGGTTCGCGGCCCCCTCTGCGGTCAGGCCCGCGCCCGCCCGGCGCAAAGCGCCGTAAAGATCAGCCTCGCCGCGCAGCCCTTGGGCCAATGTGTGAACATCCATTTCGTTCCCCTCAGAACCGCCGCCGCGCGCGCAGCGCAGCACCTATGGTGCCATCGTCCAGGTAATCCAGCTCGCCCCCAATCGGCACGCCCTGTCCCAGCGACGACACCTGCGCGGCACTGCCTGACAGCGCATCGGCGATGTAATGCGCCGTGGTCTGACCATCGACCGTGGCATTCAGCGCCAGGATCACCTCGCGCGCGCCCTCCTCGCGCACCCGTGCCACCAGTTGCGGGATGCGCAAATCCTCGGGCCTCACGCCATCCAGCGCCGACAGCGTGCCACCCAGCACATGATAGCGGCCGCGAAACACGCCCGAACGCTCCATGGCCCAGAGGTCGGCCACATCTTCCACCACGCAAATCTCGCCGGTTGCGCGCTTTGGGTCGGTGCAGATCGGGCAGAGATCGGTGGTGCCGATATTGCCGCAAACCATGCAGTCGCGCGCCGTCAACGCCACATGGGCCATCGCCTGTGCCAGGGGGGCCATCAGAGGCCCGCGTTTTTTCAGCAGTTGCAGCACGGCCCGTCGGGCCGAGCGGGGGCCAAGCCCCGGCAGCCGGGCCATCAGTCCGATCAGATCCTCGATATCCGAGGGCGCAGCCATGTCAGAACGGCAGCTTGAGATCGGCGGGCAGGCCCAGCTCTTCGGCCAGTCTGGACATTTCCTGCTTGCCGCGCGCCGATGCCTTGGCTTGCGCATCCTTGATCGCGGCAAGGATCAGGTCTTCGACCACTTCCTTTTCCGAGGGCACCAGAATGGCCGGGTCGATCTCCAGCCCCGTCAACTCGCCCTTGGCGGTGGCGCGCACCTTCACAAGGCCCGCGCCCGCCTCGCCCGTCACCTCGATACCGGCGAGCTTTTCCTGCATCTCGGCCATCTTGCCCTGCGCCTCTTGCGCGGCCTTCATCATCTTGGCCATATCGCCCAGACCGCCAAGCGCCCCACCCAGACCTTTCAGCATCGCCGCTGCCTCCGTTCTTTCTATGTTCATCAGATACGGCTTGCCCGTCCTTCCGGCAAGGGCTGCGGGAGTTAATGCGTGGCGATCTTGTCCAGCGCACCGGGCCTGTCTTGTAGCGACAGCTTGTCCATCAAGGTCTCGGATGCGGCATTCATGCCGCGAAGCTCCACCTGCGCCCCGGCGTGGCGCAGCTTCAACACCACCAGATCCAGCGCCTGAACGCTGGAAATATCCCAGATATGGGCATCGGTCACATCAATCACCACGCGGGAAGGCAGGTCCGCCCCATCAAAGGCCGCGGTGAAATCCTCGACCGAGCCATAGAACAACTGCCCTTCGACCCGGTAAATGCGGGTGTCGTCTGCCGTCTCCACCGTCACGCGGAACAGTTGCGCAATCTTGGCTGCAAAGAAGATGCCCGACAGCAGCACGCCCAGCAGAACCCCGATGGCAAGGTTATGGGTGTAGACCACCGCCGCCACTGTCGCCAGCATCACCACCGAGGAGGAGCGCGGATGATGCCGCAGGTTGCCAATGCTGGCCCAGGAGAAGGTGCCGATGCTCACCATGACCATCACCGCCACCAGCGCGGGCATCGGGATCTGGCTGACCAGATCGCCAAGCGCCACGCAGAACACCAGCAGCATCACTCCGGCAAAAGCGCAAGACAGCCGCCCCCGCCCGCCGGATTTCACATTGATCATGCTTTGCCCGATCATAGCGCAGCCCGCCATGCCGCCGATGAAGCCGGTGGCGGTGTTGGCCAGCCCTTGCCCGATACATTCCTGATCGCGGCTGGTGCGGGTCTCGGTCAGCTCATCCACAAGGTTCTGCGTCATCAGGCTTTCCAGCAGGCCGACCACGGCGACGGCAAGGGCATAGGGAAAGATGATCTGCAAGGTCTCGAAGGTCAGCGGCACATCGGGCAGCAGGAACACCGGCAGCGTATCGGGCAGCGCGCCCATATCGCCCACGGTGCGCACCTCCAGCCCAAGGCCAATGGTCGCCGCCGTCAGCACTACAATCGCCACCAAGGGCGAGGGCACGGCACGGGTGAGGCGGGGAAACAGGTAGATGATGGCCAGCGCGGCGGCCAGCAGCACAAAGGTCAGCGCCGGCACGCGGCGCGGGTCCAGCTCGGGCAGTTGCGCCAGAAAGATCAGGATGGCCAGCGCATTCACAAAGCCCGTCATCACCGATTTCGAGACATAGCGCATCACGAAGCCAAGCCGCGCCAAGCCCATGCCGATCTGCAACAGCCCGGCCAGAACCGTGGCCGCCAGCAGATATTGCAGCCCGTGATCCTTCACCAGCGTCACCATCAGCACCGCCGTCGCGGCTGTGGCCGCCGAGATCATGCCGGGCCGCCCCCCGGCAATCGCCGTGATGACGGCAATCGAGAAACTGGCGTAGAGGCCCACTTTCGGGTCAACACCTGCGATGATGGAAAAGGCGATGGCCTCGGGGATAAGCGCCAGGGCGACAACAAGCCCCGACAGCAGGTCAGGCTTGATATTGCCCAGCCATTCGCGGCGGTAGGAAGTCATAGAGAGCATGTTTGATCCGTTCCAGACCGGCCCCAAAAGGGGTCTTGCGTCACTGGGTCTGCGTTACGGTGGTCCGGCGGATCGGCGGCCGGAAGAGCCAGCCGGGAGTTTCACCCGGCTCCTTGTGTATGGCGCGGTGATAGCGGTTGCGGCGCGCGGTCGCAACCCTATCCGAGGCGTCGCCAGAAGCGCAGAAAGGCCAAGACCCCCAGCAGAAGCGACAGGGCGGCGGCAGGGTTCTGGCTGCCGATGCAGCCCTCAGAGCGGGCGGTGGCGGCCATTTCTGCTCCGTTTCCAACATAGAGCAGGAAGGCCAGAGCCACAGCGGCCAGCGTGACGATCACCAAAAGCCAGCGCCAGCCGCGCCACATGGCAAGGCCAAACAACGCCAGCAACAGAAGGCCGGGGGGCGAGGTGAAGGTGAACAGCGTTTCGCCCAGCCAGCCCACCGGGGGGCTGCCCGGCTCCCAGCCGGGGCGCAGCTTGTCGCAGACCTCGGCCAAGGCCGGGGTGGGAGAGAGCAGCGCCAAGGCGGCGATCAGTCTTGCTCGAACGGGTCCCATTCGTCCTCCACCTCGGGCAGGGCCTGCACGGCGGCCTCTTGCGCCATGGCCTCGGGCGTGCGGATTTCGGTGATTTTCGCGCCCGGAAAGGCCGAAAGCACCGCTTGCACCAGCGGGTTTTCCATCGCCTCGGCCTCGGCTTGCAGGCGTTCCGCGTCGCGCGTCTCGCTGACCGTCGGCGCACCGCCCGAGCCCACGACCGAGACGCCCCAGCGGCTGCCGGTCCAGCCTTGCAGCCGTGCTGCCAAGGTGGCCGCCAGATCGCGCGGGGCCTCTGGGGCGGGTTCAAACTCGATCCGGCCGGGGCTGTATTTCGCCAGCCGCACATAGGTTTCCACCGCCAGCAGCAGCGTCATGTCGCGCTTTTCGCGGATCAGGTCCAGCACATTGTCAAAGGTGGCATAGACCTTTAACCGATCCTCGGCCAAGGCCAGCGCCGCCCCGCCCTGCATGGTAGGCGCACCCATGGCCGGGCTGCGGGCCGGGGCCATCATGCGGGCGGGGGTATGGACCATCCCGCCACCGCCCCCCGCCGGGGCGCCGCCGCCGGGTTGCACCGGGGGCGGACCGGATTGCAGCCTGCGGATCAGCGCCTCCGGGTCGGGCAGATCGGCGACATGGGTCAGGCGGATCAGCGCCATTTCGGCAGCCATCATGGCATTGGGGGCGAGCGCCACCTCCTCGATGGCCTTGAGCAAGAGTTGCCACATCCGGGTCAGCACCCGCATCGGCAGGCCCTCGGCCATGCTGAGGCCCCGCGCGCGCTCGTCTGGCGGAACGGTGGGGTCATTCGCGGCCTCTGGCGTGATCTTGATGACCGAAATCCAATGCGTGATCTCGGCCAGATCGCGCAGCACCGCCATCGGATCGGCGCCATCGGAATACTGTGCCGCCAGTTCCGACAGGGCACCGGGCGCATCGCCCCGCATCACCATGTCGAACAGATCGAGCGTGCGGCCCCGGTCGGCCAGTCCCAGCATGGCGCGCACCTGATCGGCGGTGGTTTCGCCCGCCCCATGGCTGATGGCCTGATCCAGCAGCGAGGTCGCATCGCGGGCCGAGCCCTCGGCGGCGCGGG
This sequence comes from uncultured Gemmobacter sp., assembly GCA_937983495.1. Taxonomy (GTDB): domain Bacteria; phylum Pseudomonadota; class Alphaproteobacteria; order Rhodobacterales; family Rhodobacteraceae; genus Gemmobacter. Next base: position 5,295 of record CALKAA010000506.1, read on the forward strand.
TGATCAGCGCCAGCGCATCCTCGGTGATATTCGCGCCTTCCGCCGTGGCGATCTTGCGCAAGAGGCCCAGCATTACCTCCGGCTCGATCCGGCGCAGGTCGAACCGCTGGCAGCGCGACAGCACCGTGACCGGCACCTTGCGGATTTCGGTGGTGGCGAAGATGAATTTCACATGGGCCGGGGGTTCCTCCAGCGTTTTCAACAACGCGTTGAAGGCGTTGTTCGACAGCATGTGAACTTCGTCGATGATGTAGATCTTGTAGCGGGCCGAGCTGGCGCGATAGGCGACCGAGGCGATGATCTCGCGGATGTCATCGACCCCGGTGCGGGAGGCCGCGTCCATCTCCATCACGTCCACATGGCGGCCCTCGGCAATCGCCTTGCACTGGTCGCACTGGCCGCAAGGTTCGGTCGTGGGGCCACCCTTGCCATCTGGGCCGATGCAGTTGAGGCCCTTGGCGATGATCCGCGCCGTGGTGGTCTTGCCGGTGCCGCGAATGCCGGTCATCACGAAGGCATGCGCGATCCGATCCGCTGCAAAGGCGTTTTTCAGCGTGCGCACCATGGCCTCCTGCCCGACAAGATCGGCGAAGGTTTCGGGGCGGTATTTGCGGGCAAGCACCTGGTAGGCTTGCGGCTGGCTGTCAGTCATGCGGCGGGGTTCCCGGCTATTATGCGCCCAACCTAAGCGCCCGGTGCCTCCGCGTCCACCCTGCTCGGCGGTGGCGGCTTCCGGCTGGCCAGGGCCACGCCCAATCCGGCCAAGCCCATGCCGCCCCATGCCGCCAAGGGCATCTCCTCGCCCAGCAAGGGCACGGCAAACAGCGCGGCCATGGCGGGCACAAAAGCCTGGGTGAGCAGGAAG
>CALKAA010000507.1 GCA_937983495.1 uncultured Gemmobacter sp.
CAGATAGCGGAACGGCCCCGGCCCGGCAGCATAGCAGGCCTGCGGGCAATAGGCGCGCAGCCACATGAAGTCGCCCGCCTCGACCTCGACCCAATCCTGATTGAGCTTGTAGACTGCCTTGCCCTCCAAGACATAAAGCCCGTGTTCCATCACATGCGTTTCCTCGAAGGGGATCACGCCGCCGGGTTTGAAAGTGACGATATTCACATGGGCATCATGGCGGATGTCGTCCGGCTCCACAAAGCGGGTGGTGCCCCACCGCTCGCCCGTGTCGGGCATCCAGCGCACTGGCGTGGCCTGATCGGAACTGAGGATTGGTTCCGGCAGCGCCACACCCGGCGCGGGTTCATAGAGCTTGCGCAGCCAGTGAAAGCGGGCAGGCCCCTGCCCCTCGGCGCGCAGGCTCCACGGCGTGCCCGCCGGGATATAGGCATAGCCGCCCGCATCCAGATCATGCGCCACGCCACCAATGGTGACAGTCGCCACGCCGCCGGTGAAGAACAGCCAATGCTCGGCCCCCGCCTCCGGGTCGGGGCTGTCCGAGCCGCCGCCCGGTGCCACCTCCATCACATATTGGCTGAAGGTTTCCGAAAACCCGGTCATGGGCCGCGCGATCAGCCACAGCCGGGTCTTGTCCCAGCCCGGCAGATAGCTGGTCACAATATCGGAGAAACAGCCTTTGGGAATAAAGGCATAGGCCTCGGTGAACACCGCGCGCTGCGTCATCAGAGCGGTTTGCGGCGGCAGGCCGCCTTGCGGCGCGAAATAGCCGGTCATGGCAGAATATCCTTCAAGCGAAGTTCGGCGATCCGTTCCACCTGACGGCAGGCGGTCGCAAATTCGGTGGCGCTGTCATGGCCGATGCGGGTCTGGAAGGCCGACAGGATGCTGTCCTTGGTGTTGTCGCGCACGGCGATGATGAAGGGGAAGCCATGCTTGCCGACATACTCGGCGTTCAGCCGCTCGAACGTCGCGCGCTCGGCATCGGTCAGCGCATCCAGCGCGGCGCTGGCCTGTTCAGCGGTGCTTTCGGCGGTCAGCCGCTTGGCCTGCGCCAGCTTTCCCGCCAGATCGGGGTGCGCGCGCAACACGGCCAGCCGCTCGGCCTCACTGGCGCTGCGGAACATCCGGCACAGCGCATTGTGCAGCCCAGTGGCGCTGTCATGCGCCGGGCCCAGTTCCAGATCAAAGGCGCGCTCCGCGATCCAGGGCGAATGTTCAAAGATGCTGCCGAACCGCGCCACGAAACGGTCGCGCGCCATCTGCGACGGGCGCTCGAACCGCTGATGCGGATGGGTTTTCGCCCAATGCTCGGCAATGTCGATCCGGCGCGGGAACCACACGCCTTCATGCGCCTGCGCATAATCGACAAAGCGCATCAGCCCCGCCATCTTGCCAGGCCGCCCGATCAGGCGGTTGTGCAGGCCGATCGAGAACATCTTGGCCCGCCCTGCCTGCCCCTCGGCATAAAGCACATCGAAACTGTCCTTCAGATACTGAAAGAACTGCTCGCCGGTGATATAGCCCGGCGCGGTGGCAAAGCGCATGTCATTGGCTTCCAGCGTGTAGGGGATGACCAGTTGGTCATGCGCGCCCACCTCGCGCCAATAGGGCAGATCATCGTCGTAAGTATCTGAAATCCAGGCCAGCCGCCCTGTCTCGGCGGTCAGGCGCACGGTGTTCATGCTGCACCGGCCGGTATACCAGCCGCGCGGCGGCTCCCCCACTACCTCCTCATGCAGGCGGAAACTCTCGGCGATGTGCCGCGCCTCCTCCTGCGGGTCCATGTCGCGGTGATCGACCCATTTGAGACCGTGGCTGGCAATCTCCCAACCCGCCGCCTTCATGGCCGCCACCTGCTCGGGGTTGCGGGCCAGGGCCGAGGTCACACCATAGACCGTGACGGGCAGCGATTTTTCGACGAAAAATCGGTGCAGGCGCCAGAAGCCCGCCCGCGCGCCATAGTCGTAGATCGACTCCATGTTCCAATGCCGCATCCCCGGCCATGGGGTCGTCCCGGCAATATCTGAGAGGAAGGCCTCAGACTGCGCATCGCCATGCAACAGGTTGTTTTCACCGCCTTCCTCGTAATTCAGCACGATGGACACGGCGATTTTCGCCCCGCCCGGCCACGCGGCATCTGGCGGATTCGGCCCATGGCCTCGGAAATCGCGGGGATAACGGTTCATGCGGCACCTCTCTTCCGCCCCAGATTAGGCGCTATGGGGCATAAGTTTTTTCAAATAATCCAGTAAAGACCTATCCCTGAACTCAGCGGTCGCCTTGGCGGCATTTTCGCGGCAGGATGCGTGCGAAAGCAGCAGGCAAAGGACAAGGGCGATGGCCGCAGGACGATTGACGACGCATGTGCTGGATACGGCGCGGGGCAAGCCCGCTGCTGGGGTGAAGATCACGCTCTACCGGATCAGCGGCCAAAGCCATCGCAAGATCGCCGAAACGGTAACCAATGCCGATGGCCGCACCGATGCCCCGATGCTGGCGGGGGAGGCGTTGCAGGAAGGCAGCTATGAGCTGGTGTTCAGCGCCGGTGACTATCTGCGCGCCAGCGGGCAGGCCACGGGCGCGGTGGTGTTTCTCGACGAAATCCCGATCCGCTTCGGCGTGCCGGATGCCGGGCAGCATTACCATGTGCCGCTTCTGATCAGCCCCTTTGCCTATTCCACCTATCGCGGCAGCTGACGGCGCTGACCGCCTGCCGCCTTGGCGATACCCAGCAGGCGGCGGCGGTCGCCCCGGCACAGCGCATCCACCATGCCCTGAAGGCCCTGTGCTTTCAGCGCAGGGGCGAGGCCGGAATGGTCAAGCCCTTGAAACAACAGGTGATCCACACCCTTTCGCTGCGGAAAGGCCATCGCCTGCACGGCATCATCCTGCATACCATGGCAAAGGGTGATCCAGGGCCCCTCTGGCAGCGGGCAAGGTGGAATGACACGCCCAGCCGTCCATTCGGCCCAACGCGGCTCCTCTACCAAATCGCGCTGCGGGCCAAGCGCCAGCACCGCCTCGACCTTCAGAACCTCGGCTGCGCGCAGGGCGCTCACCGCGCCCATCGAGACACCCAGCGTGGCGATCCGCCGAACCGGCAGCGGCAGCGCCGCCAGCGCC
>CALKAA010000508.1 GCA_937983495.1 uncultured Gemmobacter sp.
GGTGGGGTTCACATAGTCCAGATGTTTGAAATCGGCGGGGTATTTCAGATCACCAAAGCTGGAAATGCCATGGGCGGTGATGACCTGCCCTTCTGTAAAAACAAGTCCCAGTCTTTCCGTGCCTGTTACAGTGACCTCGGCCCGCGCGCTGCCCACCGCTGCCAGAAGCGCCGCAAGCCCGATACCAACCCCGAGGGCGAGGCCGGGAAGGGCGGGTTGCGGGCGGCGAAGGGCGGTCGTGCGGGATTTGGGCATGGCTACTCCTGTCTGGGTCCGCTCTGCGGCGGCCTTTGGCCAGAGAGTAACGAAAAATCACGCCCCCTCAAGGCGCGATTGCGTGAGGGGCGCGATTGCGTGAGGAGCGCGATTGCGTGAGGGGCGCAATTGCGTGGAGCACGCGCGCAAAAGCAAAGGGCCGCCCCGGCGGGACGGCCCCTGTGGCCAAAAGGCGCAAAACTCAGGGCTGCGTGGCCAGCCAGGCGATCAGGTTGGCACGATCCTCGACCTTCGGCAGACCGGCGAAGGACATCTTGGTGCCGGGCATATAGCCCTTGGGGTTCAGCAGGAACTGTTCCAGATTTTCCGGGGTCCAGCTGTCGCCAGCCATGGCTTTCAGCGCTTCGGAATAGCCAAAGCCTGCGGAGGCGGCCTTGGCACGGCCAACAACGCCATTCAGATGCGGGCCGGTGCCATCGCTGCCATCAACCTTGTGGCAGGCCTTGCACTTGGCAAAGACCTTTTCGCCCTTGGCCGCATCGGCAGCGGCAAAGACGGTTGCGAAATCCGGGCCGGCCTCGGCGGTTTCGGATGCAGCCTCGCCGCCTTCGACGGCGATGGTGTAGGATTGGGTTTCTTCACCGCCATGGCCGCCACCCGTGGAATACAGGCTGTCGCCCGCCCAGTTGAACAGCATGAACACAAGGAGCGACCCGCAGACGGCGCCCAGACCCTTGGTGATTGTCATCGTGTCGAACATGTCGCGTCCCGTTCTTGGCATGAAGCTGAGGGGCTTCTATCCGCTTCCCCCTGCGGTTTTCAAGGTGTAGTAGCGCGGCAAACTGTGCAAATGCGGCGATTTGCCCGCGGAGTGTGACAAGATGGCAGGACGCATCGCCTTTCAGGGGGAATTGGGGGCCTATTCGCATCAGGCCTGCGCGCAGGCCCGCCCCGGTTTCGAGCCGGTGCCCTGCACCACTTTCGAGGATGTGGTGGAGAAGACCCGCTCGGGCGAGGTGGATCTGGGGATGCTGGCGGTCGAAAACTCGACCTATGGCCGGGTGGCCGATGTGCATAGCCTGTTGCCGCGCGCGGGCCTGCATATCGTGGACGAGGCCTTTGTGCGGGTGCAGATCGGAAGAGCGTCGTGTAGGGAAAGAGTGAAGATCTCGGTGGTCGCCGTAT
>CALKAA010000509.1 GCA_937983495.1 uncultured Gemmobacter sp.
CCGCCCGCCACCAGCGCCCGCGCCGTGGCAAGGCCCGAGCGCCCCAAGCCCAACACCGCCACCTTGCGCCCCGCATAGCCCTGAACCGCGATCATCCCTGCCCCCTGGAAAAGCGGGGGCCAGCCCCCGCGCAAGTCGTAAAGGCGGGGGCCAGCCCCCGCACCCCCGGGATATTTGAGAACAGATGAAGGGGGAAGGGGTTATGCGCTTTCGCTGAGCGCGGTGTGGCCCTTGGGGGTCAGGGCATAGACGCCTTTTTCGACACGCTCGAACCAGCCATAGTGATCGGCGCGCAGCATCACGGCGGCTTTGGTCACGCCAGTGGCGGCGGCCAGGATGCGCGGCGCGGCGGGGCCGGATTGCAGGGCTTGCGCAAGGCGCAGCGCATCCTGGCGATAGGCGGTCATGCGTTGAACACCCGTGGTGCCGCCGGTATTCGGGTCGCCCACGCGGCGCTGGAACTCGCGCAGAAGGCGGGTGGCGCGGGCCGTTTGCGGGCGCGGCTGATAGGGGCCGGGGTCCAGATGCGCCTCGACCATCTCGCCCACCACCAGAAGGCCAAGCCCCAGCCTGCGGCACAGCGCGATCATGTCGCGGTAGCGGCTGGCCCAGCCTGTCTTCCCCGGCGCGGGCACGGCGAGATAGACGTTTTCAAACATCGTCTGCCGCTGCACCCCTTGCATCACAAGGGCGAGGGTGAAGCCGGTTTTCAGTTCCACCACAATTGGCGGCTCATCGCCCCGCAACGCCATCACATCGCAAGCGCCGATCTCGGCCTTCACCTCATAGCCCTGCCCTTCCAGGAAGGCTTTGACCGGGGCATAAAGCTCGGCCTCGCGTCGCGCCGCCATTCAGCGCACTTTCAGCGTGGCCAGACCGATCAGCGCAAGGATCAGCGCAATGATCCAGAAGCGGATCACGATCTGCGGCTCCGCCCAACCCTTCTTCTCGAAATGGTGGTGGATCGGGGCCATCAGGAACACCCGCCGCCCCGTGCGCTTGAAATAGGCGACCTGAATGATGACCGACAGCGCCTCGACCACGAACAGCCCGCCGACGATAGACAGCACGATCTCGTGCTTGGTGCAGACAGCGATGGCTCCAAGCGCACCGCCCAGGGCGAGGCTGCCGGTATCGCCCATGAACACCGCCGCCGGAGGGGCGTTATACCACAGGAAGCCAAGCCCACCGCCGATCAATGCGGCAGTAAAGATCAGCAATTCACCCGTGCCCGGCACCGAATGCACGCCCAGATAATCGGCGAAATTGGCGTTGCCCACCACATAGGCAATCGCCCCGAAAGTGCCGGCCGCGATCATCACCGGGCCGATGGCAAGGCCATCGAGACCGTCTGTCAGGTTCACCGCATTGGCGGCCCCCACCACCACGATCATGCCGAAGGGCACGAAGAACCAGCCCAGATTGATCAGCGCATCCTTGAACAGCGGCAGCGCCAGTTGGTTGGTCAGCGGGCCGGGATGGAATTGCGCGGCAGCATAGGAGGCCAGCGCCGCAATCAGCAGGCCAAGCGCCATGCGCACGCGCCCAGAGACGCCCTTGGTGTTCTGCTTGGTCACCTTGGCGTAATCATCCGCAAAGCCGATCAGGCCAAAGCCCAGCGTCACCAGCAGCACAATCCACACATAGGGCGTATCGAGCCGCGCCCAAAGCAGGGTCGAAACCACCAGCGCCGAGAGGATCAGCAGCCCCCCCATGGTGGGCGTGCCCGCCTTGGAGAAATGCGAGGCCGGGCCGTCATCGCGGATCGGCTGGCCCTTGCCCTGCTTGCGGCGCAGGAAGTTGATCAGCGGTCGCCCGAACAGAAAGCCGAAGATCAGCGCCGTGAAAAACGCCGCCCCCGCCCGGAAGGTGATGTAGCGGAACAGGTTGAAGAAATCCCCGCCATCGGAGAACTGGGTGAGGATATACAGCATTACTCTGCCCCTTTTGCGTCTTTGACGTCTTGTTTTTCAACAGCTTGCGGCTGGCCCAATTTGCGGAGCGCCTCGACCAGCAGGCTGACCTTGATGCCCTTGGACCCCTTGACCAGCACCACATCGCCCGCATCCACAAGGCTGCGCACGCGCGGCAGCAGCTCGGCGGCGGTTTCCACCCATTCGCCGCGTTTTGCCGCGGGCAAAACGGCGTGCAGCGCCTTCATCCGGGGGCCGACGCAATGCACCAGCGCGAGGCTTGCCATCGCCGGATGGGCGGCAATGGCGGCATGCAGCGCAAGTTCGGTCTCGCCCAGTTCCAGCATGTCGCCCAGAATGGCGATGCGGCGGCCTTTGGCGACCCGGCCAATGTTATCGGTGGGTTGCAGGATCGACAGCACATCGAGGCTGGCATTCATCGAGGCCGGATTGGCGTTGAACGCATCGTCGATCAGATCAAACCCGATCTCCTCCACCGGGTCGGTGATGATCCGCTCGCGCTGGCCGCGCCCGGCGGGGGGCAGCCAGCGGCCCAACCCTTGCGCCGACAGCGCGGGGTCCAGATGCAGCGCCTCGGCCACGGCCAGAACGGCCAAGGCGTTCACCGCAAAATGCTGACCGGGCGATTGCACGCGGAACAGGCGGCGCCCCTTGGGGGTGGCGGCCTGCACAGAACTGGCCTCCTCGCCCCATTGCGCAGAGGCAATGTGCCAATCGGCCCCCACCGCCGCGAAGGTCACCGCTTGCGCGCCGGTCTCGGTGGCCTTGGCCAGCAGGATGGGCGAGACGCTCAAGCCCTCTGGCAGCACGGCCACGCCATCGGGGCGCAGGCCGTCCAGAATGGCGGCCTTTTCATGGGCGATGCCTTCGATGTTTTCAAAGGCGAACAGATGCGCGGGCGCGACAGTGGTGATCACCGCCACATCCAGATCGGCCATACGGGCCAGCGGCGCGATTTCGCCCGGATGGTTCATGCCGATCTCGATCACCGCGAAATCAGTGTCGGCGGGCATCCGCGCCAGCGTCAGCGGCACGCCCCAATGGTTGTTATAGCTGGCCTCGGCGGCATGAACGCGCCCCTGCCCCGCCAGCATCGCGCGCAGCATCTCCTTGGTCGAGGTCTTGCCGACAGAGCCGGTCACCCCGATCACCCGCGCTTGCGTGCGGGCGCGGGCGGCGCGACCCAGGGCCTCCAGCCCTTGCAGCACATCCGGCACTAACAAAAGCGGGGCATCCGCCGCAACGCCCTCGGGGATGCGCGAGACCAGCGCGGCCGCCGCGCCTGCCGCCAAAGCCTGCGCCACGAAATCATGGCCATCGCGCACATCTTTCAGCGCCACGAACAGATCGCCCGGCTTCAGGCTGCGGCTGTCGATCGACACGCCCTGCGCTTCCCAGGCCACCGGCGTTTGCCCGCCCGTCGCTGCCACGGCCTCGGCTGATGTCCACAGCGCCATCTCAGATCACCCCATCCAATGCCGCGACCGCGATAGAGGCCTGTTCCACATCGTCAAAGGGGAAAATATCGCCCTTGATCACCTGCCCGGTCTCGTGCCCCTTGCCCGCGATCAGCAGCGCATCGCCCGGTTGCAGCGCATCGACGCCGCGCAGGATCGCCTCGGCGCGGTCGCCCACCTCGGTCGCC
>CALKAA010000510.1 GCA_937983495.1 uncultured Gemmobacter sp.
GCGCCCGCCCTGCGGGGGGCGGGTGCTTCGCGCCCACCGGGCGGGCTCTGGCCTCTCGGTCATGCGGTGAGGCGGTCGTGCCGAACCGCTTCCACAGGGCCGGGAAAACGCGGTGCGTTTTCTGAGTCCGGCCCCGTTGGCCGAGGCCATTGCCGAGGTTATGCGGTGCCGTCTCCACATCGGGCCGTGGGCTGGATGCCAACGGTCGAGCCGCCCGCCCCGCCATTGGCGGGCGCTATCGCCCCCGTCGGGGCAGGCGCGGGCCTCTCGGTCATGTGGTGAGGCGGTCGTGTCGAACCGCTTCCACAGGGCAGGGAAAACGAGGTGCGTTTTCTGAGTTCGGCCCTTGAGGCGTGGGAAGGGCTGAGGTCATGCGGGGCCTCTCCGCATCTGCCCGCTGACAGGCCCTGCCTTGCCATGCTACCCTGCCGCCATGCCCGCCTTTTGCCGTGCCTGCCTTACCCAATTCGACACCGGCGCCCGCTGCCCTGCCTGCCGCAGCCCGCGCGTGGTCTCGCATGCGGAATTGTTCGCCCTCTCCATCGCCCATATGGATTGCGACGCCTTCTATGCCTCCGTCGAGAAGCGCGACGACCCCAGCCTGCGCGACAAGCCGGTGATCGTGGGCGGCGGCACGCGCGGCGTGGTCTCCACCTGCTGCTACATCGCGCGCATCTCGGGCGTGCGCTCGGCCATGCCGATGTTTCAGGCGCTGAAACTCTGCCCCGAGGCGGTGGTGGTCAAGCCGCGGATGCAGGTTTACGCCGAGGTCAGCCGCGCCATCCGCGCCATGATGGCAGACCTGACCCCGGCCATCGAGCCGCTGAGCCTTGACGAGGCCTTTCTCGATCTGACCGGCACCGCCCGGCTGCATGGCGCGCCCCCGGCGCTGATGCTGGCGCGGTTGGTGCAGCGGATGGAGACGGAGTTGGGCATCTCTGGCTCCATCGGCCTGTCGCATAACAAGTTTTTGGCGAAAATCGCCTCGGACCTCGACAAGCCGCGCGGCTTTTCGGTGGTGGGCCGGGCCGAGACGGCGGCCTTCCTCACGCCCAAACCCGTGCGCATCCTCTGGGGGGTGGGCACCGCCACGCAAACCGCGCTGGAGGCGGCGGGCATCCGCAGCATCGCGGATTTGTTGCGCTGGGATCAGCAAGACCTGATCGCCCGCTTTGGCCATATGGGGGCGCGGCTGTGGCATCTGGCGCGCGGCGAGGATCAGCGCCGGGTGCAGCCCGATGAGCGGATGAAGTCGATCAGCAAGGAGACCACCTTCAACGAGGATACTTCGGACCCTGAGTTGCTGGACGGGCATTTGTGGCGGCTGGCCGTGGGCGTGGCCGATCGCGCCAAGGCCAAGGATCTGGCCGGGCGCACCGTGACGCTGAAGCTGAAACGCAGCGATTTCAGCACGATCCCCCGCCGCCATGCGCTGCCCGGCCCGACGCAGATGGCCGACCGTATCTATCGCGAGGCGCGCGCCCTGTTCGATCTGGTGCCGAAAGGCGGGGCTTACCGGCTGATCGGCTGCGGGGTGTCGGACCTCGTGCCGGGATCGCAGGCCGACAGCACGCCCGACCTGCTGGACCCCGCCGCCACCGCCCGCGCCAAGGCCGAAGCCGCCACAGATGCCATCCGCGCCAAATTCGGCCGCGATGCGATCATCAAGGGGCGGGCGCTGCGCTAGGGGCGTGCCGCTCCAGCCAGGGTTTCTCGACCCGCCACCAGACCCAGCCGCCCGCCAGCCCGGCCAGCAGGCCCCAGGCCAGAACCGGCATTGCTGCGGCCGCCCCCATCCGGTCTGCTGCAATGATATAGACCGCCCCAGCCAGCCCGATCCCCGCGCCGGTCGTCAGCGCCACCCGGCGCGGGCGCTGGAACATCAGCCCCAGCATCATGCGCAACAGCGCGCCCGGCACGGTCAGGACAAGGCAGATCGGCAGGATGAAGTGCTGAAACCGTGCCCAGACCATCGCGCCATCCCAACCTGTGATGAGGCGGGAGGCATCCAGCTCCAGGCCGATGCAGACGACCAATGCCCCGGCCTCGAAGGCGAGGAAACCGGCCCAGATCGAGAGCAGGAGGTTGAATCTCGGCTGAGATCTTTCTGGCTCTACCACGTCATGCCCGCAAGGAAAGGAAGATTGCGCGCAGACTGAACTCGCCCTTGAGGAATGTCAATGCAAGGACGCGGCACAGGCCAACCCTGCGAAACCAGCCCTTAACTTTTGGCACCTTACGCTGGCCCGGCGCGCAGCAGAGGATTCGCCATGACCATTCATCCCTATCCGATCCCCTCGAATGATCCGGCACGGTCTGCCATGGTCGATGCGATGGCCCTGCTGGAGCGGCGGAGCGACCCGTTCTTCGGCTATGTCACCCTGATGGTGCGGCAAATTCTGGGCACGCCGATTGCCTTCATTTCGCTGTTCTCGGGCGAGCGGCAAACCATGCTGCGCATCGACGGATACGAGCTGGAGGGCACGCCGCGCGAACATTCGCTGTGCAGCTTCACCGTGGCCGCGCGCGAAACCATCGTGCTGCCCGATACCCATGCAGACCCCCGCTCGGTGCGCCACCCGATTGTCACCGAGGTCGGCGTGCGGTTTTCGGCCAGCACGCGGGTCATCACCTCGCGCGGGTTCTGCCTTGGCACGGTCTGCGGGATCGACCTTGCGCCGCGCCCCATGCCCACGCCGGATCAGGTGGCGATGCTGGAAATGCTGGCCCGTATGGTGGCGCGCTATTACGAGCTGCCGATCGAGCCTGACCCCGATCAGGCCGCCGCCCTGCGCAAGATCGCGGATGATGCGCAGAAGGAGTTTCTTGATCTGGTCGGGCATGAGATGCGGACGCCGCTCAATGGCATTCACGGCATGGCGCAACTGCTGGAACCGCAGGGCGAGGATGAGGCGGAGGTGGTGGAGGCGATCCTGTCCTCGTCGGAGCATCTGAGCGCGGTGGTCAGCAGTGTCCTGCATTTCACCGAACTGTCCTCGGGCGATATTGGCCTGATGGAAAGCCGGGTCGATCTGGATCGTCTGGTGGAGAAGGTGATGGCCCCGTTCCAGCGGCTCGCGCGGATTCAGGGCAAGACGCTGCGGCGGGTCGGCGGGGCCTCGCAGGTCAGGCTGACGGGCGACGCGGCGAAGCTGGAGCTGGCGCTGGCCTGCCTGCTGTCCAATTGCCTGAACCATGGTGGGGCAGAGGTGGTGGTGGAGGCCGCGCTGCATGAGGATGGCTCGGCGATGGTGGCCGTCACGGACAATGGCCCCGGCGTCACGCCGGGCTTCGAGGCGCGGATCTGGGAGGCTTTCGGGGTTGGCAACAGCGTGCGGACCCGCAGCGCCGATGGCATCGGGCTGGGCCTGCCGCTGACGCGCAAGATTGTGGAGCTGCATGGCGGCGCGCTGCATCTGCTGCGGCCGGATGGCGGGATGACCGCCTTGATCCGCCTGCCGCAATGGCGGGTTCTGGCGTGACTTTGCCCCAGCCGCTGCGTGCATCTTGTGGCGAAGCAACGCCGCGCCGCAGGGGCGCGCGCAGAAGCGTGGCTGGGCCGGGCGGCCAAAGAAAAACCCCGCGCCACCACCAGCGGCACGGGGTTTCCCTCAGATCAGGTCGCAGAAGGCGATCAGCCTTTTTTCAGGCAGCGCTTGCCCAGAACTTCGGCGATCTGCACGGCGTTCAGCGCCGCGCCCTTGCGCAGGTTGTCGCTGACGCACCACAGGTTCAACCCGTTCTCGATGGTGGAATCGTTGCGGATGCGGCTGACATAGGTGGCATAATCGCCGACGCATTCGACCGGGGTGATGTAACCACCCGCCTCGCGCTTGTCGACAACCATGACGCCGGGGGCCTCGCGCAGGATGTCTTGCGCCTCTTGCCAGTCCAGCGGCTCTTCGGTCTCGATATTGATCGATTCCGAATGGCCGACGAAGACCGGCACGCGCACGCAGGTCGCGGTGACCTTGATCGACTTGTCGAGGATCTTCTTGGTCTCGGCGACCATTTTCCACTCTTCCTTGGTCGAGCCATCGTCCAGGAACACGTCGATATGCGGGATCACGTTGAAGGCGATCTGCTTGGGATAGACCTTGGGGGCCACTTCCTGACCGGGCACGAACATGCCCTTGGTCTGGTTCCACAGCTCGTCCATCGCCTCCTTGCCGGTGCCCGACACGGATTGATAGGTGGAGACCACGACGCGCTTGATTTTGGCGCGGTCATGCAGCGGCTTCAGCGCCACCACCATCTGCGCGGTGGAGCAGTTGGGGTTGGCGATGATGTTGCGCGCCTTGTAGCCATCGACGGCCTCGGCGTTCACTTCCGGCACCACCAGCGGCACATCGGCATCATAGCGGTAGAGCGACGAATTGTCGATCACCACGCAGCCCTGCGAGGCGGCCTTGGGGGCATAGATCTTGGTGGCATCCGAGCCGATGGCGAAAAAGGCGATGTCCCAGCCGGTGAAATCGAAATCGGCCAGGTCCTTGGTCTTCAAAGTCTTGTCGCCAAAGCTGACCTCAGTGCCCAGCGAGTTGCGCGACGCAAGCGCGACAATCTCGTCCACCGGAAACTCGCGCTCGGCGAGGATGTTCAGCATTTCTTTGCCCACGTTGCCCGTGGCGCCGACGACGGCGACTTTGTAGCCCATCGGGGGGAATCCTCCTTCGGATGTGTCAAAAGCGACGTGCCCCCTTAGCGCATCAGGGGGCGGAGGAAAAGCGTCTAGCCGCCTTATTTTACATGGATGATGCGGGGATCACGCGCAAACAGCCGCGCGGCCCAGGCGGCCTCGCCGCCGCCATCATGGCCGATCTGGTCGAGGGGCCGATCATTCGACAGGGTATGCGAGGCGAAGAAGTCGAACCCATAGATGCGCAGCTCGGCCAGATCGGAGCGCGACAGCAGGTCGATCACCATCAGGCCGGTGGAGGGGCCGGGGCCCAGATCGGCCTTGATCTGGCGGTAGCGCGTCACCGGATAGCGGTAGAAATCGGGCTGGCGGGCAATGGTCCAGGTCAGCCGGTGCAGCTTGGGCGAAATCCACAGCAGCCGCGGGCGGCCGAGCTTGTTCCACAGCGGGTCGTAAAGCCGGATGAAGGCCACGGCCAGCCAATCGGTGCGGGTGCCGTGCGAACGCGCGGCAGGCATCGGCGCGCCGTTCAGCCGCACCGCCACATCGGCGGCGTCGATTGCGGCGCCATG
>CALKAA010000511.1 GCA_937983495.1 uncultured Gemmobacter sp.
TTCCCTACACGACGCTCTTCCGATCTGGTCACCTTGGGGTGGCGGCGGAAAGGGTGATCTTCGGGCAGGGGTTCCACCCGGAACACATCCAGCGTGGCGTGCCCAAGTGGGCCGTCGAGTGCCGCCAGCAGCGCGTCATCGTCGATCAGTGCCCCGCGACCGGGATTGATGATCGCGGCACCGGGGGGCAGCCATGACAGGCGGGTGGCGTTCAGCAGATTCTCCGTCTCGGGCGTGCGGGGCAGTAGGGTGACCACGATCTGCGCGCCGCTCAGCAGGGTGCGCAGACCCTCTTCGCCGTGATGGCAGGGCAGGCCGAGGCCGGTTTTCGGCGTGCGGCTCCAGCCCTGCACATCGAAATGGAGCGCTTGCAGCGCGCGGGCGCAGGCAAGGCCCAGCTCGCCCAGGCCCAGCATCGCCACGGGCCTTTCGCGGGCCAGGGGCGGCACGATCTGCTCCCATCCCGGCGCGCCATGGATGTAGCGGTCCATGCCGAGGTGATGGCGCAGCACATGGCCCACCACATATTCCACCATGCCCTCGGTCAATCCGGGGTCCACCATGCGGCAGAGCGGTTGGGTGAGTGTGGGGTTGCCCACGATCCGCTCCACCCCGGCCCAAAGGTTCAGCACCGCCTTGCAGCGGGTGAAGGGCGTGAAATCCTGCACCGGGCTGGACGGGGCGTAGATGATATACTCCACCGCCTCGGGCGCGGCCTCGGTGACCAGATGGACCGCAAGCCCGGCCTTGGCAAAGGCCGTGCGCAGCGGGGTTTCATATTCGGGCCAAAGGCTTGGGCCGGCGGCGAAAAGAACCGTCACGCTCATGGCTGCAAATGGCGCACGCGGGTGCCCCATTCGATCGCGGCGGCATGCAGGCGGTCGATGCTCAGCTCCTCGCGGATTTCCTCCAGCATGCGCAGTTCCTGATCGGTGTGGCGGCCATCGGCGGTGACCACATCGCAGGCCAGCGCATAGGCGGTCTCGAACAGACGCTCGGGCAGGCCATCGCGGATCAGGCCGAACAGCGCCTCCAGCCCGTCTTCTTCCTCGAACAGGTCGAACACGGTCTGGCTCACGCGGCGGATGCGGTCGGTATCATAGCCCGCAAAGACCGGCATATGGTTCACCATGCGCTGAATCGCCACCAGCTCGGCGGTGCGCATGTTCTCGTCACTGGCGGAGGCGGCGACCATCACGGCCAGCAGCGCATCCTGGGGCGAGAGGGAGGGCAGGGTATCGGGCACGGCGCTTGTCCTTTACGGTAATGTCGGCCTTTGCGGCATATTCTGGCCGACAATATTGACGCGCAACGGGGGCGGCAATAGGAGAGGCGGGTTCGGCAGGCATGGGGCTTGCCGCCATATCCCCGAGGAACAGCCGATGTCCGCCCTTCGTGACGCCGCGATGAAATCGAAAGCCTGGCCCTTTGAAGAGGCCCGGAAGATCGCCAAGCGCTACGAGAAGAAGGCGCCGGAAAAGGGCTATGTGCTGTTCGAGACCGGCTATGGCCCGTCAGGCCTGCCCCATATCGGCACCTTTGGCGAGGTGGCGCGCACCACGATGATCCGCCGCGCGTTCGAGGTGATCTCGGATATTCCGACGCGGCTGATCTGTTTCTCGGATGACGTGGACGGCATGCGCAAGGTGCCGGAAAACGTGCCGCAGCAAGAGATGCTGCGCGAGCATATGCAAAAGCCGCTGACCTCGGTGCCCGATCCTTATGGCGAATATGACAGCTTCGGCCATCACAACAACGCCATGTTGCGCCGGTTTCTGGATACCTTCGGGTTTGAATATGAATTCATCAGCGCGACCGAGTTTTACAAATCGGGGCGGTTCGACGACACGCTGAGGCTCGCCACCGAACGCTATGACGCGATCATGGCGATCATGCTGAAATCCCTGCGCGAGGAGCGCCAGCAGACCTATAGCTGCTTCCTGCCGATCCACCCGGAAACGGGCCGGGTGCTGTATGTGCCGATGAAGAACGTCGATCCGGTGAACCACACCATCACATTTGATGATGAGGAGGGCCGGGAATGGACGCTGCCGGTGACGGGCGGCCATGTGAAGCTGCAATGGAAGCCGGATTTCGGCGCGCGTTGGGCGGCCCTCGGTGTCGATTTCGAGATGTATGGCAAGGATCACTCCACCAATACCCCGATCTATGACGGCATCTGTGAAGTGCTGGGCGGCAAGAAGCCGGAGCATTTCACCTATGAGCTGTTCCTGGACGATCAGGGGCAGAAGATCTCGAAATCAAAGGGCAATGGCCTGACCATCGACGAATGGCTGAGCTATGCCGCGACCGAGAGCCTGTCCTATTTCATGTATCAAAAGCCGAAAACCGCGAAGCGGATGCATTTTGACGTGATCCCGCGGGCGGTGGATGAATACCACCAGCAATTGCGCGCCTATCCGACGCAGGATGTGGATCAGCAGGCCAATAACCCGGTCTGGCATATTCATGGCGGCAACCCGCCCGAGTCGAAAATGGTGGTGCCGTTCTCCATGCTGCTCAATCTGGCCAGCGTGGCGGGGGCCACGGATGCCAAGGGGCTGTGGGGCTTCATCAAGCGCTATGCGCCGGAGGCGAGCCCGGAGGCCAACCCCGATCTGGATGCGGCGGCGGGCTTTGCCGTGCGCTATTTCGCGGACAAGATCGCGCCCACGCGCAGCTTCCGCCTGCCGACCGATCAGGAACGCGCCGCGATCCTCGATCTGCGCGCCCGCCTGACCGCGTGGGAAGGTGGCCTTGATGACGAGGCGCTGCAAAGCATGGTGTTTGCCGTGGGCAAGGAACACGCCTTCGAGCCGCTGCGCGACTGGTTCAAGGCGTTGTATGAAACCCTGCTGGGGGCCAGCGACGGCCCGCGCTTTGGCGGCTTCATCGCGCTGTATGGCGTGCAGGAAACCATCGCGCTGATCGACCGCGCCTTGGCGGGTGAGCTGGTGAAGAAAGACTGATCCAGATCGGAAGAGCGTCGTG
>CALKAA010000512.1 GCA_937983495.1 uncultured Gemmobacter sp.
GGGATCAGCCGCATCGCCTTTGGCCTGTGCCCCGGGGGGCAGCCGCTGACGCTGATCTCTGGCCTTGCCCCGCATCGGGCCGCCTTGCAGGCGCATCCGGCGGCGGCGGTGATGCTGGGGGAACCGGGGGCCAAAGGTGACCCGCTGACCCATCCGCGCCTGATGCTGCGGGTGCTGGCCGAGGAGGTCGCGCGGGAGGCGCCCGACCACGCCGCGATCCGCGCGCATTGGCTGGCAACCCACCCCAAAGCCACGCTTTACGTCGATTTCCCCGATTTCGCTTTTGTCCGGCTCACCGTGCAATCGGCGCTGCTGAATGGCGGCTTTGCTAGGGCCTTCCGGCTGGAGCCGGAGGATTTGCTTGAGTAACGCGGAAGCCTAGATCAGTTTCAGGACAAGTAGCGTTATTGCGATGACCGCGCCCATCCCCAGTCTGACCGGCCAGCTTGCAAATACCCCATATTTCTCGGGCTGCTTCTTTGCCATCATCGACATGCCAAGAACACCACCGATGCCCCCCGCAAGCGGTGTGAGGAACAGATCAACAAGGGTCTCAAAGGTCATCGGATAATCTCGGATCTATTCAGGGCTGACCGGCATTGACATACAAGCCGGGGGATCATCTGGCAATCACAGGCTGTCGCGGCCTCAATGCAGAAAAGGCGCCCCCTTTACGAGACGCCTTTCCGCCCTTGCGGGATGCTCCCCCGGTGACCTGACGCGGTTATTGCGGCAGGTCGGACCGCAAGGTCACCACGGCGGCCCCTCTCACCGCCTGCGGCCATTTCAACTCGACCATCTTGTCACCGCTGCCAGCCTTGGGAATGGCATAAGGGGCGACATGCACCACCGAGTTGCCATTATCGCGCAGCGCGCCATCGGGCAGCACCGAGACCGGGGTCAGCGCCTTGCCGCCAAAGGGCAGCAAGGCCGCGGCATCCACTGTCCAGGTATTGGCGGGGGTGTTCTGGGTATGGCTGACCGTCACCGGGTTCATGCAGCTTTGGCTGACCCCGTGGAAGGTATTGTCGGCAAACACCACATTGCGCGCCCTGTCATGATCGAGGCCCGCCTGGGTGGTATCGACTTTCTCCACCCGATCCACCGCGCCATTCACCGCGCGGAACACATTGCCCGTCACGGAAATGCCGTTGAGGAAATGCCCCGGCCCGCGCGGCCGCACCACCAGCCAGCGGAAGGACGGTGCCACATTGATGCACATGAAGTGGTTCGAGGTCAGCGACAGCCCGCCAAAGGAGAAACCGCCCGAAAACCCCGGTTCGGGGTCATGCTCGTTCGACAGCTCGACCCAGCAATTGTCGATGTAATTGTCTGACACGATCGACCGCGCATTGGTATTGGTGAAGATGATCCCTGCGGCGCGCAACCCGTCCGTCTCGTCATCGCCCTGGAAGAAGTGGTTGCCGATGACCATGTTGCCACCGCCCGTCAGCACGGCGAAATGGGCAAAGCGCACCACGCGGTTGTCGCGCAGCTTGGCGTCATTGCCATTCACGTTCAACGCGATGGTGGTGCGGTTCTGCGCCGCGATGGCTTGTTCGTTCGAGAGGAACTGGCACTGATCGACGATCATGCCGGCACAGCCCAGACCGGTCGAGGTGATGCCGCGATCCTTCGGGCCGGTGAACACGCAATCCGCCACCCGGAAGGTCAGGCCGTTCTTCGCCAGCATGATCCCGCTGGCCCGTCCGGCGCAGTTGAAGTCGATGTCGGTGATCTCGAACCGGGCAAGATTGTCGAAGCCCGAGAAATCCAGCAGGTATTTGTAGCGGGTGAAGGTATAGGTGCGGGTGCCCGCCCCGCCCCAAAGCGGCTTGTTCAGCGTGACCGTGCCCGCGCCCACGTTCTTCGAGGTGACATAGACTTCGCGGCCCACACCAGTGCCTGTGACGCGCGCGCCCAGCGGGATATTGGCGACATTGGCCACCGCCGTCAGCTGGTTGGGATTGTTGACCGTATAGGTGGCCACCGAGGTGACGGCGGTATTGTCCCAGGCGGTGCTGGTGGCGGCGCCGATCTGGCCATTGGTCAGCACCCGGCGCGAGGTGAGGCTGGTGATGCCCGCCAGTGCCGCCACATCCAGCGGCTCGGTCAGATCGACCTTGCGGCCCGACAGGTCGAACACCACATGATCGGTGAAGTAGAACAGGGTTTGCAGGCCACGCTTGAAGCCCTCCACCTCGCCGCCAAAGGCTGCGGCATAGGTATTCAGGTCATAGTTGCGCGTGCAGGTCAGCCGCACATTCGATGGCATCGACAGCGTGCCCTCGAAGCGCACGGCATTGTTGAAGGTGAAGTTGGAGTTCAGCCGATAGGTGCCGGTGGAGACCAGCACCGTCTTGCCATTGGCCGCCGCATCCGCCGCCACGAAGGCGTTGTAATCATTGGTGGTGCCATTGCCGACAGCGCCATAGTCGCGCACATCCACCACATCCAGCATCTTGCGGTGGAAGACCTCGGTGATGTCTTCGATGATGAAATCGTCGATCCGCACCACGCCGCCATTCGCGCCCGTCAGATCCAGGCCGAAATGGCCATAGACCGGCTCGGTGCCCCAGACCATATCGACGCCCTGCCGGTTGCCCGAACCGATGATGGCCTGCACCGTGACCACCGCGCCATAGCTGGTGAGCGTAACCGATGGCCCGGTGGAGGGCACCGAGACCTGCGTGCCATTGGCGCGGGCGGCATAGGCGGCGATGCGCACCGCCGGCATATTGCCCGCCACCACCTTCACCCGCGCCGTGACGCGCAGATAGAGGCCCGGCTCGATCGGCGTCTGGCCCTTGTAGCGCAGGCGCTGCGTCGTTTCGGTTTTCTGGATTTCAAGGCAGCTGCCGAAATCCTGATCCGAGGGCACCAACGCCGCATCCGCCGCCCCCGCATAGCTGGCCGACCCCGGCGTGCCATCTTCGCGCGACCATTGCGCCAGCCCCGCCGAGAACGGCGGCGGCATCAGCACCAGACCATCGGTAATCGCCTTGTTCATTGTCTCAAGCCCTCGCCTTTTGCCCCTGATCGCTTCCCATGGCGGCCTTGGCCACGCCACGGGCACAGGTCGCAGGCTTAGCAATCGAGGGTTAAGCCCGGCTCAGGGCGGCGCACGCTGAACGTGCCGGGGCCGCAACGGTTTGCGTCACGAAAGCGTCGTGAAACCTTCACCCCGCCGTTACACGCAAAGTGCTATCGCCAAGCTATGCGCCGGAGGCTGGGGCCTCCGGCCGCCCTTTGCCGGAGCTTTCCCCGATGTCCACCTATCGTTTCGAGCTGCGCGATGCCTCGTTGTCAGAGGCGCTGCGCCGCATTGCAGATCGGAAGAGCACACGTCTGAACTCCAGTCACTGACCAATCTCG
>CALKAA010000513.1 GCA_937983495.1 uncultured Gemmobacter sp.
CCAGCCGGTCCAGCGCGGCCTGCGCCGTGGGGCGGAAGATGCAGGTATCCTTGAAGGCCAGCCGCAGCGGGCGCGCCATGGCGGCGGCCCCGTCACAGGCGGCCACCCAGACCAGATCCTGCTGCGACAGCACCTCGCCCTCGGGGCCGGGGCGGTCTTCGGTGGTGACGATCAGGTCAAATTCCCCGCGCGCAAAGCCCTCGCGCAGCAGCATGGTGAAAGAGGAGGCAAGGTTCACCCGCACCCGTGGAAACTGCGCCGCCAGCCGTTTCAGGATGCCGGGAATCGCTGGATAAACAATATCATGCGGCACTCCGAGGCGAATTTCGCCCTCATGTCCGGCCAGCCCGAGCCGCGCCAGCGCCTCGTCATTGATCGCCAGCATCCGGCGCGCGTGGCCCAGCAATTGCTCGCCCTCGGGCGTGAGCGTCAGCTTGCGCGCCGCGCGCAGGAACAGTGCGAGGCCGAGGCTCTCCTCCAACCGTTTGAGCTGCATCGAGACCGCGCTTTGCGTCAGGTTCAACAGCCCCGCCGCCCGCGTAACGCCGCCCGCATCCACCACGGCGACAAAGGCGCGCAGCGCCGTCAGATCGAGATTTCGCGCCACATCACACCTCGTGATACATCTTCGCACAATCATTCATTTTCATTATTAATCATGCCAAGTCAAGATCACCATATGGAATGAGTTCCTGATCTTGCATCACAGAATGGAGTGTATACATGTATACGCAAGCCTGCGCCACCGCCGCCCCTGCCCATCCCTCTCTGCTGCACCGCCTGCTGGACAGCCTGATCCGGCGTGACACCGAGGCGCGCAGCCGGCACCGTCTGGCCCGGCTGGAGCCGCATCTGTTGCGCGATATCGGCATGACGGCAGACGAGGTTGCGGCGCTGGCCAAAGCCCCCGAATGGGATGCGCCCGCGCATTGGAAACGCTGAGGCGACGGCCCTGAAATCCACCCTCGAAAGAGTCAGCTTTTCTGAAAGAACATCTTGAAAACGCAAGCCCCCCTGCCAATATTCAGCCCATAAGCCGCGCGCGCGACCCGTGCGCGTGGCCTCGACAGCTGAACCGGAGGCACCCATGGCTCAATATGAAACCCTGCGCAGCGGCACGATCGGCGCCACCGCCGCGCAGATCGACGAAGGCCTTCGCGCCTATATGAACAAGGTTTACGGGCTGATGTCCGTGGCGATGCTGATCACCGGCGCAGCCGCCTGGGCCATTGGCGGCCTGGCGGTCACCAGCGATCCGGCGAGCGGTGTGATGATCCGTGACGGGCAGTTTCTGACCTCGCTTGGCGTGGCACTTTATGCCAGCCCGCTGAAATGGGTTGTCATGTTCCTGCCGCTGGTCATGGTGTTCGGCCTGTCGGGCATGATCAACCGCCTGTCGCCTGCTGCGAGCCAACTGGGCTTCTATGCCTTTGCCGTGGCCATGGGCGTGTCGCTGAGCTCGATCTTCATCGTCTATACCGGCGCGTCGATCGCCTCGACCTTCCTTGTGACGGCCATCGCCTTCACCGGTCTGAGCCTGTTTGGCTATGTCACCAAGCGTGATCTGAGCGCGATGGGCACCTTCCTGATGATGGGCGTGATCGGCCTGATCGCAGCCTCGCTGATCAACCTGTTCCTCGACATTGACGGTCTGGCCAGCGTCATCGCCTTTGTCGGCGTGCTGATCTTCGCGGGCCTGACCGCCTATGACACGCAGCGCATCAAGGGCGACTACCTGATGTATGCGCATCATGGTGACCATGGTGGTGCAACCTACCTGGGCCGCTCGGCTGTGATGGGCGCGTTGAGCCTCTATCTGAACTTCATCAACATGTTCACCATGTTGCTGCAACTGCTGGGCGACCGCGAATAAGCCGCGCCGCACAAGAAAGACCGATGGCCGGGCCAAGCGCCCGGCCTTTTTCTTTGCCCCCTGCCCGGCCCCCTGCCCACAGCAGAGGTCATGCCTGACCGGGGCTCCGAAACGCAAAAGGCCGCGGCTTGCGCCACGGCCTTGAAACCTTGCAGTCCGGCAGATCTTACTTGATCTTGCCTTCCTTGTATTCGACGTGCTTGCGCACCACCGGGTCATATTTGTTGACCGTCATTTTCTCGGTCATGGTGCGGGCGTTCTTCTTGGTCACATAGAAGTGCCCGGTGCCCGCCGTCGAGTTCAGACGGATCTTGATCGTCGTCGGCTTCGCCATAGTCGTCTCTCCTGCATCAGGCGAAACAGCGTCGCCCTCTCAAATCTCTTGAAGCCTGCCTTTTACAGATCGGAAGAGCGTCGTGT
>CALKAA010000514.1 GCA_937983495.1 uncultured Gemmobacter sp.
CCGGTCCAGCCAGTCGCCATAGCCTTCGGCCGCCATCTGTGCCTTGGGGATGAAGCGCAGGCTGGCTGAGTTGATACAATAGCGCAGCCCCCCGGCCTCGCGCGGGCCATCGGGGAAGACATGGCCCAGATGGCTGTCGCCATGGGTGGAACGCACCTCGGTGCGGATCATGCCATGGGTGGTGTCGCGCAGTTCGACCAGCGGTTCCACCGGTTTGGTGAAGGCGGGCCAGCCACAGCTGCTGTTGTATTTGTCGGCCGAGGAAAACAGCGGCTCGCCCGAGACGATATCGACATAAAGCCCCGGTTCGAAATGATGGTCATATGCCCCGGTAAAGGCGCGCTCGGTGCCGTTCTCCTGGGTGACGCGATATTGTTCCGGGGTGAGGCGGGCCAGCGCCTCGGCGGTTTTGGCATAGGTCATGGCGATCTCCTGTCCTGTGAGGATAGGTGGGGGCGCGCGCCCGAAAGTCCAGAGGGACCGAGTTTTCGACGAAAACTCGGGTTTCGGATTTTCGTCGAAAATCCGTGTCAGCCCACGGTTTCGAGACAATGCCGACGGAAGGCGCGCTTGAGCATGTCCAGTTCGGCGCGCAGCAGGTCAACTTCTGCGCGCAGGTCATCCTCCATCGCCACGCCGGTGATGATGGTGAAATGCCCCAGTTTCTCGCCCGAGGCAGGATCGCGGAACAGGAAGGTCTGCACCCCTTCCGACAGCAACGCCGCCGGGATCGGCAGGCGCACAGCATATTTGCCCTGCTGGCCGGGGATCTCGGTCAGTGTCAGGCCCTGCATTTTCTGTTCCAGATGCAGCACTTCGAGAGCAGGCTTCTCGCCCTCGCAAGTCAGCACGCCTTCCCAGACGCCCGCGCGGATCCGGGTTTTGGTCAATCTCATCGCGCTCATGGCCGTTTTCCCTTACACGTCAGCTCTGGGCCTGCGCGAGACCGTCACATCGCGCAGGATGATCTGGTTCATCTCGGGGCCTTCAAAGATCAGGTCGATCCACAGTTTTTCGACCCGTTTCTCGTTCATCTTGGTATAGGCGAGGTCAAATTCGACCATCACCTCCTCGGCTGCCAAGGGCAGTTCGCGCACGATCTGCTCCACATTCGGGCCGTGTTTGATGTTCAGGCGCGCAAAGATTTCCAGCGGCTTTTCCATCTCCACAATGGCATCCAGCCGGATCAGGTGGCGCAGTTTCAGGCCCTGCACCGCCTCGGGCGGCAGATCGACCACCATCGACAGGAACGAGCCGTCAAAGCGGAACACATCCATCCGCAGGCCGAAGGGGGCGAGGTCTTCCTCGCGTGTGTTGCGGATCTGGCGCACGGTCAGTTCCGACCGGCGGCAATCATGGAACACCGTGGTTCCGTCGATGATCACCTGTTTCGAAGGCACCGAGGAAAAGCCCGGCAGGGGTGCCTCGCCTGTCCAGAGCGGGGGGCGCCAGACCCAATCCGCCCCCATCGGCCGCCGCAATGCGTTGGAGCCGATCACCGGCAGGGCCAGCCTGTGTTCGGCAATATGGATCACCTTGTCGAGCAGACGGCGCGATTCGCGTGCGCGCACCCGCATGTCGCGCAGCCGATCAAGGCTGAGCGTCTCGGCCATGCTGGCCCAGCGTTCCCAGCGTTTGAGAGAGCGACCATGCAGGATGCGGTCAAGGAAGCTGTCAATTTTCGTCGCCATGTGCCTGCCGAAATATATGCCTGCCGGATGGGTCGTTGCCCCGGATTGCCGTTCCGTGCCGATTGTATGGCAAACGGAAACGATTCGTTTATGTCAGCAAGTAGTTAACAATGTCCCCCCGGTCAAAGCCAGAGGGGATGCGCACTCAAAGGCGTGAGGTCCCGGCTTCGCGGCATCTCAGGGATTGGCGGCGCGCATGCGGGCGATGAAGGTTTCCATCAGCTTGCGCCCCGTGTCAGGGGGCAGGGGCTGATCGCGCGGGCCAGTGACCGTCAGCGTGACCAGTCGCCCGCGCAGGGGCAGCACCGCGCGCCAGGCGGAAGGTTCTACCGCTTGTTCGGCACCGGCATCGCGCAGCCGGATCAGCAGCGCATCCTTGAGGGTCGCCACGTCCTCGATTGTCACATCGGTGCCACGTCCGTTGCGGCTCAGCGCCGCGCGTCCCTGGGGGCCGCGCAGCCAGTTGGCCAGCGTGGCCGTATCAAAATCCGCAGCGCTGCCCTGCGCGCCCAAGGTGACCGTCAGCACTGCGGGAGGGCGGTTGATTTCGCCCTTGCAGCGGCCCATCAGGGCCAGCGCATCATCGCCGCGTTCCAGCCGCGAGCCGGGCACGATGCAATAGCCGTCGGGGGCCGCCAGCATCATGGCACCGGCCAGAATGGGGGCGCGGCCCGGATCATTGCCTGCTCCGGGGGCCACGCATGCCGCCAATGCCAGCAATATTGCACAAGCCAGACCTGTTCCGCGCATCCCAACCTCATCTGCTTCTGGTGCTGCCATAGGCCGCGACCCGTCGCAGGGCAAGCGGAGGCTGCGCGGGCGGGGGCTGCTGTTGGCGCTAAAGATTGCATTCCGCCCCCCTTGGCCTTATGTCCATGGCCAAACGACACAAGGGCCAGCCTGCATGAACTGGATCTCCAACTACGTCCGCCCCAAGATCAACTCGCTGTTCTCGCGCCGTGAAGTGCCCGAGAACCTGTGGACGAAATGCCCCGAATGCGGGACCATGCTGTTTCATCGCGAATTGGCGGATAATCTGAATGTCTGCACCCATTGCGATCACCATATGGCGATCACGCCGCGTGACCGCTTTGCTGCGCTGTTTGACGGGGGCGTTTTTGTCGAGGTGAAAGTGCCGGAGCCGGTGGCCGATCCGCTGCATTTCCGCGACCAGAAGAAATATCCGGACCGCATGAAGGCGGCGCAGAAATCGACCGGCGAGCGCGACGCCATGCTGGTGGCCGAGGGCGAGGTGCTGCGCACACCCATCGTCGCCGTGGCGCAGGATTTCGCCTTCATGGGCGGCTCCATGG
>CALKAA010000515.1 GCA_937983495.1 uncultured Gemmobacter sp.
GGTGGTGCAGCACCTCCCACAGCGCTGCGCGGGCGGTGTGCGGCGCGGCTGCCGCCTCCAACGCTGCCAGTCGCGCCACCAGCCCTGCATCCTCGGCATAGGTCACTTCCGGCAAGGCCACGCGTGCCGGGTCGATCTCCAGCACCTCTGCCGCAAAGGCCCGCAGCGCGGCATCCGGGATATAAAGATGCTGAAAGGCAAAGGCCCCTTCGATCTGCCAATCCGACTGCGCACCCTGCGGCATCAGGGTCAGCGCCCCCGGAAAACCATGGCCCGAGGGGCGATCCGCGCGGCGCGAGGCGCTGCCGCCCTCGGTATAAAGGCTCAGCACATGGCAGCGGTCGTTCTCATAAGCCACCCGATCCCGCAGATTGGACCAGCGCGCCACGCCAAAGCCCTCGCCCAGATCACGAGTGGCGATCAGCGTGGCATTGGACCGGCGAAGACGTTCATAAACCGAGGCGCGCAGCATGATGGGCGCATCCTAGCTGATCCCAGCCTGCCAAACCATGCGCCACAACAGGATTTGCGCAAGATCGTTCCAGCCCTTCATCTTGGCCCAAATATCCTCTGGGGGTGCGGGGTGCGAAGCGCCCCCGCCGCGACGCTCACCTTTGGCGCAGCCGAGCCATCAGATGCGCCCAACCCTTTGGGTTGACGGCGAAACTCAAGCCAAAGCCGGTCGCAAAGCCGATCAGTTCCGCGATCCACCATGGCCCGGTGCCAAAGGCCAGCGCGAACAAAAGTTGCGCCCCCATCAGAAACCCGATCATCGTGAAGGCGCGGTATTGCGTGCTGCCGGTGCCTTGCAGCCTTGTCCACATCAGCCAGGTAAAGGCCCCGATCAGCCCGTAATTGCCGGGATAGCCGCCATAAAGCGGGGCCTCGATGAAGGGCAGGGCGGAGAAGCCCACCGCCGCCACCGCGCTGGAGGCGAAGAACACCGCCAGCACCGCCCACCAGCGAAACTGCTCGCCCACCGTCTTGCCAAGCGCCAGCAGGATCACCACGACGAAGACGGCCTGCGTGGTCGAGCCCTGCACAAAGGGATAGGTCAGCAGCCGCATCAGCCCATCCAACGGCCAGACACCGTTCTCATACATCCAGCGCATCACCTCGGGTGAAACGGCAAACGCCTGCAAGGCCTCGACCCTTGCGCCAATGGCACCCTCGCCGGTCAGCCCGGTTTCGCGCAAGGCCAGCACCGCCTCCATGGCGATGATCGGCAAGGCCAGCGCCCAGACCACCCAGGGCAGCGGGTTCAGCGGCGGGGCGTTGTGGTCGGTTTTCATGCTGTCTCGCTTTGATTGACGCTGCATCGGGGCAAGGGTAAGCCGAAGCCGTAGCCTTTTCCAGACGGAGTTCCCGATGTCCGAGCCGGTCCAAACGCCTCAGACCCAAACCGCGGCTTTTCCCACGCGCATCTTTTCGGGGATCCAGCCCTCGGGCGGGTTGACCCTTGGCAACTATCTTGGCGCGCTGAAACGCTTTGTCGAAAAGCAGGAGGAGGGGATCGAAACGATCTACTGCCTCGTGGATATGCACGCGATCACCGTCTGGCAAGAGCCCGAAAAGCTGCGCCAACAAACCCGCGAGGGGGCGGCTGCCTTCATCGCGGCGGGGATTGATCCGGCGCGTTCCATCCTGTTCAATCAGAGCCAGGTGACGGCCCATGCCGAATTGGCGTGGATTTTCAACTGTGTGGCGCGCATGGGCTGGATGGGGCGCATGACCCAGTGGAAGGACAAGACGGCCGGCAAGAATGCCGAGGCCGCCAGCCTTGGCCTGTTCGCCTATCCGGCGCTGATGGCGGCTGACATCCTGTCTTACAAGGCCACGCATGTGCCGGTGGGCGAGGATCAGAAACAGCATCTGGAGCTGACCCGCGACATCGCTGCCAAGTTCAACAATGATTACGGCGTCAATTTCTTCCCGATGACCGAGCCGGTGATCGAGGGGGCGGCGACGCGCGTGATGTCCTTGCGCGATGGCAGCAAGAAAATGTCGAAATCCGACCCGTCGGATCAAAGCCGCATCAACCTGACCGATACGGCCGATGCGATTGCGGCCAAGATCCGCAAGGCGAAAACCGACCCGGAGCCGCTGCCCGACACGCTGGAGGCGCTGAAAGAGCGGCCCGAGGCGCGCAATCTTGTGAACATCTACGCAGGGCTCTCGGGCCGCACGGCGGCGGATGTGTTGGGCGAATATGCGGGCGCGCAGTTCGGCACCTTCAAGCCGGCGCTGGCCGAGTTGGCGGTGTCGGTGCTGGCCCCGATCACCACCGAGATGAACCGGCTGATGGCCGATCCGGCCGAGATCGACCGCATCCTGAGCGCCGGGGCCGACCGCGCCGAGGCCATCGCGCGCCCCATCGTCGATGAGGTCTACCAGATCGTCGGCATGGTGCGCCCGCGCCGCTAAGGCGGGCGCGACCCTGCCGCCACAGACCCGCCCCGCCGCAAGGTGGGGCGGTTTTTTCTTGAATAGGCCTCTGGCATCGTCAGGGCACCATTGAGACCCCGGCCCGATTCTGCGACAGTGTTTGCGCAAACATCGCGCAAACATCAGGCATCCCGCTTCTCTCAGGTCTTTTCATGAGCCCCAATCTTCAAGGCGCGCTCTTCGCGCTGCTGGCCTTCGGCATTTACGCCACGCATGACGTGGTGGTGAAATTTCTGGGGGCGGATTATCACGCCATCCAGATCATCTTCTTTGCCGGTCTGCTCAGCTTTCCGCTGGTCACGCTGATGCTGATGAATGACGGGACCGAAGGTCATTTGCGCCCGGTGCATCCGTGGTGGGCGGCGCTGCGCACGGTCTCCACCGTGATCACCGGCGTCACCGCCTTCTATGCCTTTTCCGTGCTGGAACTGGCCGAGACCTATGCGATCCTGTTTGCCACGCCGCTGCTGATCACGGTGCTGGCGATCCCGCTTCTGGGCGAGCGGGTGGGGCTGCGCCGGGGCATTGCGGTGGGCGTCGGGCTGGCGGGGGCGCTGAT
>CALKAA010000516.1 GCA_937983495.1 uncultured Gemmobacter sp.
GAGATTGGTCAGTGACTGGAGTTCAGACGTGTGCTCTTCCGATCTTGTTGACCGGCGCGTAATCGGCCAGAAACCGATCCAGCAGCGCCCCGATCACCACAATGCCCGCACCCTCCCAGGCGTCTTCGTCAAAGGTCAGCGTCACTTCGGTGCCGCGCGCGGGGTAAAACCCATCAGCGCGGCGGATCATCCGCGTCACGGGCCGGGTGGACAGCCCCTCGATGCCGCGCAACTGCCGTTCCGTTGCGCCATCCGATTGATCGGCGAACAGCGACAGCAACTCGCGCAGGCCCGAGGCCCCGGCCTCTGGCCCGTCGCGGCCATCCAGCCCAAAGGCCCCAAGCCCCAGATAGCTGATCAGCCGCCAGTTCATATCGCCCTGAATGCCACGATGCGGCCCCCCGGCATCGAGGCTCGCCAGCGGCTCGCGCGGCGGGGTCGGGGCACCAAGGCAGCCAAAGCGCACCGTCACATCTTCGGTCAGGAAGAAATCCTCGCGCCCCTCGGCGATCG
This sequence comes from uncultured Gemmobacter sp., assembly GCA_937983495.1. Taxonomy (GTDB): domain Bacteria; phylum Pseudomonadota; class Alphaproteobacteria; order Rhodobacterales; family Rhodobacteraceae; genus Gemmobacter. Next base: position 514 of record CALKAA010000516.1, read on the forward strand.
GCAGATATTCCGGCAAATGCCGGTTGGAACACAGCGCCCGCACCGACAGGCGCTGCACCGCGTCCGTGTCAGAGGTGCCCGGCGGTTCGTGCAGGCTGAGGAAGGTCTCGGTGCCCAGATAGCGCGCGCGGCGGCCAAAACGCTTTTCATCCTCGGTCAGTCGCCGGTCGCGGCGGCGCGCGGTGTAATACAGTGTCTGGTGCGGATTGGCCTCGGCCTCGGGCAGGCCATAGAGCGGCTGCACCCGAATCCGGGTTTGCCGGCCGGTGTAATGGGCGAAAACATCTGTGATGCGGATGATCTCGTAATGGGTGGAGGGGCTGGAATCCGGCGTAACCAGATAGTCGATCCGCTTGCGATCGGGGCGCACATGGCTGGCCCCCTCGTCGAACAGGTTCACCGCAGGCGCGGCATGCAGCACCACCGGCCGATCCGACAGGCGTGCCGCCAGCGTCGGATGGGCGCGGTCAAATTCGAACAGGATTTGCACGCGCGAGCTGCGCAGCCGGGCAAATTGCCGCGCAAGACCCGTCAGCCGCAGGCCCAGATATTTGCGCGGAAAGGCCAGCCCCTCGCGCAGTTCGGCAAAGCCGTCGAACAAGCGGCCATCCTGCGGGATGATCCGCTCTGCGGGGCCGAAGCCCACCTGCTGCAACTGTCCAGGGTCCAGCCGCAGGAACACCGGGTCGCCATAAGCATCGGTGAAGCGCAGGCTGATCCGGGTGAGGTTGCAGAACATCTGCTCGTAAAGCGCCGCCGCCTCGGCCATCGGCCCGGCCAGATGCAGCGTCAGCCTGTCCAGCGGCAGATCGGCCAATGCGCCGCCCTCCGGGCCTTGCCGCGCAAGCGAAACCGAAAGCCCGGCGCGTGTCGCCTCTGCCGCATCAAGGCCAAGCGCCGACACTTCGGCGGCGCTGCCCAGATAGGCGCTGCGCTCGATCTCCAAGGGCCACAGTTCCAGATCGGCCCCGAGGCGAAAGCGGCAGGCCACCCGTGCCTCGCTGTCCTGAAACCGCGCATCGAGGTAAGACCCCGCCGGGATCAGCTTTCCCGTCTCCAGCTTGTCCGGCTCTGGCCCATGTGCCTCCACCATCATCATGGCGGGCAGCGGTTCCTGTAGCCCCGGCAGCAACTGCTCCAGCAGGGCATCGGTCAGGCCGCGAAATTCCTCGTTCAGCTTGAGCTGCACCCGCGCCGCGAGGAAGGCCGAGCCCTCCAGCAGCCCGGCGATACCGGGGTCGATATTGTCTTGCAGCAAGCCGCCCAGACGCTCGGCAATGCCGGGATATTCGGCGGCAAATTCCGCCGCGCGCTCATAGAGCAGCGCCAGTTCGTCATTATAGGCGTCGCGAAAGGCCTTTTTCATGCGCCACCCCGCAGGGCCCGCATGCGCATCTTGCCCGCGCCCAGATCAATCTCGGCGGTGAAGCCCACCGGAATATCCGCCGGATAGGCCATGATCTCGGCCTCGATCTGATAGATCAGCCGCTCGCTGCGGGTTTCATCCTGCTGGCCCAGCGTCACTGCCAATGTCGCCGGGTTCAGCCGCGGCTCGCGTTCCAGCAGGGTCTGGCGGATCTGTTCGGCAATCATCAACTCGCTCTTGCGCGAGCGCGTGACCGATGTGAGATCGCGAAATCCGTGATTGACCACCGAGCGGCGCACATGCGGCGCATCGTCCAGATCAATCGCATTGTCCAGCCGCACGGTGTTCATCAGGCTGGCCAGATCATGCGCCAGATGGCGGCGCAATTCCTCGGGAGAGACCGCCTCGCGCGACAGCCGCACCGTCTGGCCGTGGCGCTCATCGCCCGGAGAGGGCAGGGCGGATTGCCGGGCGCTGCCGGTCTCGGCGGCCTGGCGAAACACATGCATCAGGGAAAGCTGGCGTCGCGCGGCATCGCTGCGGGCGCTGCCGGATGCAGACTTGCCCCCCCGCGAGGCGCTGCGGGCGGACTGCCCAGGTGAAGACGCGCCGCGCGTGGCATCCGCAGGCTGGAAGACAAGCTGACGCATGGCGGGGTTCCGGGGATGTGCAGGTCAGAACAGGCAAATTATAAAGGGGGTGCCGCGCGCGTGGCGCGCGACACCCGATGTCAGCAGAAAGAGGCTGGTGCGGCGCAGCCCCACCAGAACCCGCCTGCGGCTTAGGCCGACCAGGCTTCGTTGCCGGCGATATCCCAGCCAGCGGTCGATTCGGGGCCAGCAGCGCCCGACTCTTCTTGCAGGGTGTAGGTGATTTCGAACTTGCGGAAGTTCAGGGTCAGGGTCTCCTGAATGCGGTCCAGCCCGTCTTTCGAGCCGCCGGTCACATAGGAGGTGATCATCACGGTCTGCATCTTGATGCGGAAATACTCGACCGGGGCCTTGCCGCCCGACTTGCGCACGATCAGCTCTGCCGATTCGATGTGCTCGCCCGAGGTGCAGCGCTTGATCAGGTCATTCGAGGCCAGATCGACATATTTGGTCAGGGTGATGTCCTGGACATTCACCTTGCCGCCGCCGCCGCCCGAACCGACATGGGTGGTGCCGGATTGGGTCAGGCCCCAGGACCAGGCCAGGACATCAATATTGTCCTTGTGGGTGGTGTCCTGCGACTCACCCTTGATGCTGTTGGAAAGTTTCAGAAAGATATCTACAGCCATTTTAAGCTCCGTTCGTTCGATAACGCGTTCGAGTTTTTACTTGTGACAGTCATTTCTTGTTCGGAAGTTTGGACACCAGGCTCATGCCAATGTCCACGCCTTCCAGTTGAAAGTGCGGCTTCAGGAAGAAACGTCCCATATAATATCCGGGATTCTCTTCATCTTCCAGCACTTCCACCTTGGCCCCCGCCAGCGGTTTCTTGGCTTTTTCGGCCTCGCTGGCGGTGTCCGGGTTGCCAGAGACGTAGCGGTTAACCCAGCTTTGCAGATCTGTCTGCAACTGGAGCCGCGTCGGGCTCTGGCCGATCTTGTCGCGCACCATACACTTCAAATAGTGGCTGAAACGCGACACAGCGAAGATATAGGGCAGCCGGGAAGACATATTGTCCGAGGCTGTCGCCAGATCATCGATGTACTTTTTCGGCTTGTAGAGGGTTTGCGCCCCGATGAAAGCCGCCTTGTCGGTATGCTTGCGATGCACCAGCGGCAAGAGACCTGCCGCCGAAAGCTCGCCCTCGCGACGGTCGGTGATCGACACTTCCGTCGGGCATTTCATTTCCTTCGAGCCGTCACCGGTCTCGAACAGATGGGTTGGCAGGCCCAAGACCTCACCGCCCGACTGCACGCCGCGAATTTGCACCGTCCAGCCATGTTCCTTATGCGCGCGGTTCACATTCACCGCCAGCGCATGTGCCGCGTTCATCCAGGCGTATTTTTCGCCCTTGTGACCGTCGGTTTCTTCCTCAAAGGCGAATTCGGCCACTTTCATGGTCGAGTTCTGGCTGTAAGGCTCGCGTGCCAGCACGCGCGGCATGGTCAGCGCGATATAGCGCGAGTTTTCGCTGTCACGCAGGCCGTTCCAGGCGGCATATTCCGGGGTCTGGAACATTTCAGACAGATCGGGCGGCACGCCGATTTCGTTCCAGCTGTCCATGCTGAGAAGTTCAGGCGAGGCCGCCGAGAGGAAGGGCGCATGGGCAGCCGCCGCAATCTTGCCGATATTCTTCAGCAGTTCCACGTCGCTGCTGCCAAAGCCGAAATAGTAATCGCCCACCAGCGCGCCATAGGGCTTGCCGCCCAGCGTGCCGAATTCCGATTCGTAAATCGCCAGGTTCAGCGGGCTCTTGTCCCACCGCGCGCCCGGATAGGCGCGGAACATCTGCTCCAGCTCGGTCTTGGAGATGTTCATCACCTTGACCCGCAGCGAAGCGTCGGTTTCCGAATTGTTGACCGTATAGGCCAGCCCGCGCCACGAGGATTCCAGCGCCTGGAATTCCTTGTGGTGCAGAATCGCGTTCATCTGCGCCGAAAGTTTCTCGTCCAGGCTGTCGATCACCTTTTGCAGGGTGTCGAGCGCGTCTTCCGAGATCAGCTCCTGATCGCCCAGCACTTCCGACACGAGGGCGGAAATCGCATTGTCAACCTCACGCGAGGCCTCGGCCGTGCGCGGCTTGATCGACTGGCGCAGCATTTCCGAGAACTGGTCGAGCTCGGCCAGTCCGCCTTCCTGAACGGCACCTTGGGTTTCGGTCGAGGCCATGTCAGGCGTCCTTCTCTTCGTCGCCGCTGCGGGCAGCCAGCGCCGCCATCAGTTCGGGGTCGGCCAGCAGTTTCTGGATCTGCTCCATGGCCTTGGGCTTGCCCGCCATGTAGCGTTGCAGGTTGGCCAGCTGCATGCGGGCCTCCAGCAGTTTCTTCAGCGGCTCCACCTGCATGGCGATGCGCGCGGGGTTGAAATCTTCCATCGAGCTGAAGTGCAGCTCCACGCCCAGCTTGGTCTTGCTGTCGGGGTCCAGCTTGTTGTCCACCGTAAAGGCCACGCCGGGGGCCACATCGGCCATGTAGCTGTCCAGCGTCGCGGCGGTCACGTCGCGGAAGGTCCGGTCTTCAAGCTCGGGCTTCTCGACCGAGGAGGCATTGCCAGACAGATCTGACAGCATGCCCATCACGAAGGGCAGTTCAACCAGCTTTTCACTGTCATAGGGATCTTCATAGGAAATCTGGACGCGCGGCGGGCGGTTCCTCTTGATGAAATCGGTAGCCTTGTCGGAAGCCATCTCAAAATCTCCGTTTATGTCCGGGATAGAAACCCGCAGGTTGAGCGAGAGTCAATCTTTACCTTGCACATTGCATGATCATGGTTGCATTTCATTTGGCCTTGGCGGGCAGCAATTCGGAAAGGATCGCCTCGAAATCCTTATCAAGATACGTCCGGGCGCGGGTCAAAAGCAAGGGAATCGGACTGGCCGGTTCGTGCTTGCGATACCAGGCCTCTACCGCGCGCAGTTGGGCCGCCACATCCGCGCGTTCGCGCAGCACTGGCGGCTGCGGCGGGCTGAGCGCGTTCTCCTCGCTCATGGAGGGGCGCGCCTCAGAAGCCAGCAGTTTCAGCTTGTCCATCGACAGGGCAAACCCAGTGGTCGGGCCGAAATCCACCACCGCTTTGGCCGCCTCGCCGGGCAGCAGGGTTTCCAGCGCCTCGACCAGGGTCTTGCCCACCAGAAGCCGCGCCTGTGTGACCAGCAGCAGCGTGGCCGAGGATGGCTCGGTTTGCGCCAGATAGCGTTCCACCGCCGCCAGCGTCACTTTCACCGCCGCCGGCGATGTGATCTCGGCCGCTGCCCCGGCCTGCGCCACCGAGGGGGCGCGGAAGGGTGATTCGGCCAGCATCATTGGCAGGTCACTGGAGGGGGCAGGGGCCTCCGGCTCGGCAGCATGGCGCTTTTCCGCACTCCAGGGGGTGAGGCTGCCATCCGCCAGTTCGATCAGGGCCTGCGCCTCGGCAATCGCCCCCAACGGGCGGCTGAAATCCAGCGTCACCGGTTTCACCGGGTTGGCGGCGCAGAGTTCGGCAATGCGGGTCAGCGCCTCGGCGGCGCGGCCCAGTTCGGTCTGGGTGCTGGCAGCCTTGGCGCGGGTGCCGGGGCTGCGCAGCATGTCGAGGATTTGCGCCGGGTTCAGGTTTTCCTCGCCCTCGCGCGGGCTGGCCTGCCCATTGGCCACCTGATAGCGCCGGAGCGTCACCTCGGTCTGGCCGTTCAGCGGCAGGTATTGCAGCGGCATCACCACCCAGGGCGTGCTGGAGAGGTTGTCCAGCGCCGTGCGCCGTTGCGCCGCGCCCTTGGGCAGCGCCGGATGCGCCGCTTCGGGGCGGGCCTCCAGCAGCGCCACGATGGCTTCCAGCGCTTCG
>CALKAA010000517.1 GCA_937983495.1 uncultured Gemmobacter sp.
CTCGGTCGAGGAGATCATCGAGGATGCCCGCAACGGGCGCATGTTCATTCTTGTCGATCACGAAGACCGTGAGAATGAAGGCGATCTGGTGATCCCGGCCGAGAAATGCGATGCGGCGGCGGTGAATTTCATGGCGACCCATGGTCGCGGCCTGATCTGCCTGACGCTGACCGGCGAGCGGATCGACCAGTTGGGCCTGCCGCTCATGGCCTCCAAGAACTCCTCGCGGCATGAAACGGCCTTCACCGTCTCGATCGAGGCGCGTGAGGGGGTGGAGACGGGCATTTCCGCCAAGGACCGCGCCCGCACCATCGCCGTGGCGATTGATGGCAAGGCCGGCCCGCAGGATCTGGCGACGCCGGGGCATATCTTCCCGCTGCGCGCCCGCGATGGTGGCGTGCTGGTGCGGGCGGGCCATACCGAGGCGGCGACGGATGTGGCCCGGCTGGCGGGGCTGAAACCGGCTGGCGTGATTTGCGAGATCATGAATGACGATGGCACCATGGCGCGGCTGCCCGATCTGGTGACCTTCGCGCAGAAGCACGGGCTGAAGATCGGCACCATCTCGGACCTGATCGCCTATCGCCGCCGCCATGACAATCTGGTCAAGGAACGCGCGGTGAAGCGGGTGACCTCGGTCCATGGCGGGGAGTGGATCATGCGCATCTTCTCGGATGTGGCGCAGGGGGCCGAGCATGTGGTGCTGACCAAGGGCGACATCACGTCGGATGCGCCGGTGCTGGTGCGGATGCATGCGCTGGACCCCCTCGCAGATGTGCTGGGCATTGGCGATGCCGGGTCAGCCGGGGAATTGCCGGGCGCGATGCGGGTGATTGCCGAAGCCGGGCGTGGCGTGATCGTGCTTTTGCGCGACACGGCGATGAAGCTGGCGGACGGGGCCGAGGTCGCGCCGCAGACGCTGCGGCAATATGGCCTGGGCGCGCAGATCCTGGCTGCGCTTGGCCTGACCCGCCTCACGCTGGTCACCAACCATCAAGCGCCGAAAGTGGTGGGGCTGGAGGCCTATGGCCTGACCATCACCGGCACCAAAGCCATTGCGGAGTGACCCATCATGGCAGCCAATGAACAGCATTACACCCTGCCGCTGCCGGATTTTGACAAGCCGGTGAAACTTCTGATCGTGGTGGCTCCCTATTACAAGGACATCACCGACCAGATGGTGACCGGCGCGCTTGGTGTGGCCAATGCCTGCGGGGCTGAGGCCGAGGTGATCGAGGTGCCTGGCGCGCTGGAAATTCCCACCGCCATTGCGATGGCCGAGCGCATGTCGAACTATGACGGCTATGTGGCGCTTGGCTGCGTGATCCGGGGCGAGACCACGCATTATGACACGGTCTGCAACGATTCCAGCCGCGCGATCACGCTGCTGGGGCTGCAAGGGGCCTGCATCGGCAATGGCATCCTGACAGTGGAGAACCGTGCGCAGGCCGAGGCGCGTGCCGAAGTGGCGGGCCAGAACAAGGGCGGCGGCGCGGCGGCTGCGGCCTTGCATCTGGTCGCGCTTGGCCGCAAATGGGCGGGTGCCCGCAAGGGCATCGGTTTTCGCGTCGAGGAAGGAACACGGGCATGAGCCAAAACACGGGCATGAGCAAACCTGACAAGAAGCAGATGCGCTCGGCCGCGCGGTTCTTTGCGGTTCAGGCGCTGTTCCAGATGGAAAGCGCGGGTCAGACGGTGGAACGCATCGTGCGTGAATTCGAGACCCATCGCTTTGGCGAGGTCTTCGAGGAAGGCTATGAGATGGCCGAGGGCGACGCGGTGCATTTCCGCGCGCTGGTCGACCATGCGGTGAACTGGCAGGCCAAGGTCGATCAGATGACCGACCGGGCACTGGTAGCCAAATGGCCGATCGACCGGATCGACCCGGTGCTGCGCGCGTTGTTCCGCGCGGCGGGGGCCGAGCTGGTGGCGATGGACACCCCGCCCAAGGTTGTGATCACCGAATTCGTCGATGTGGCCAAGGCGTTCTTCGACGCGGGCAAGGAACCGAAATTCGTCAATGCCGTGCTGGACCATATGGCCCGAGAGGCCAAGCCGCAGGCCTTTGCCTGAGGGTAGGGCACCGATTTTTCGGCGAAAAATCGGATTTTCCCACGCTGGGGCCAAGGATTTGGGGCAGAGATGCGTCTGATGATGAGTGCTATTGTGAGAGGACATGCCATGAAGATGCGATTTGCCCTTGCGGCCTTGCCCCTGCTGCTGGCGGCCTGCCAGCCCGCGCCTGTGGTGCAACAGCCGGATCTGGCGCAGGAGTGGAAGCTGGTGGGCTTCAGCGCAGGGGCCTTGCCGCCGCGCGTGACCATGGACCTGCGCGAGCCGGGCCGCGCCGCCGGGCAGGGACCGTGCAATCGCTGGTTCGGCGAAGTGCAGGGCAGCTTTCCCGCGTTTCGCTTGCCGATGGTTGCCACGACGCAGATGGCCTGCCCCGATCTAGCGGCCGAGGGGCGGTTTCATGACGCGCTTGGCCGGGTGACGGCGGCAGAGCTGGTGGGGGACCAGTTGGTCCTGACCGGGCCGAAGGGGCTGCGGCTGACCTTCGCGCCGCAAGGCTGACGGCTGAGGCTGGCGGCTGAGGCTGGCGGGCGCGTCTCAGGCTGTCGGGGCTTCTCCGGAGCATTCCAGCGGGCCGGGTTCGGGGCGCAGCAGCACTTCGGGCTCGGTCGGGTCACCGTTGTATCGTGCCACCATGCCTTCGGCGTCTGGCGTGTAAAGCCAGCACCGATCCGGCAAGCCGTCACTATAGATGAAGCAGATCAGCGCGCCGCGCGGCTCCCATCGGCCTGACATGCAGCCCTCGGCATCGGCCCAGATCACCTTGCGGCCCGGCAGATAGCGTTCGGCCCCATAGCGATCACCATAGATGAAGTGGCCCATGATGCGGCCCTCGGTCAACGCCTCGAAACGGGCGGCGTCCAGAGGTTCGGCATCGCCGGGGCTGGCGGCGAGCAGCGTCAGAAGCAGTGCAACCCCTCGCATCGGATTACACGCCCAGGTCGGGGCCGGCGCAGGCCATCGGCTCGGTGGTCTGACGGACTTCGGACAGTTCCGTGCCGGCCGGGTCGTCATTGAAACGGGCCCGCAGGCCGCCCGGCTCCTGCCAGAAGGCCCAGCATTGCGGCTGCGCCTGATCCTCATAGACAAAGCAGATCTGCTCATCCTGCGGATACCAGCGGCCAATCTTGCATTCATCCTGCGTGAAGGCCCAGCGGACACGGCGGCCCGGCAGATATTGCTCGGTGCCGAAAATCTCACCCGCCTGCGCATAGGTCATGGTCTTGCCAGTCGTGTAAGCCTCGAAGGCCTCGGCGGTCATGGGAGGGGTGTCGGCGAGCGCGGGGCCGGACATCAGCAGAAGCAGCAACAGGGAACGCATCGGGGCCTCGTGAGCAGATTTGCGCCAGAGTGCCAGAGGTGACGACGGTTGACCAGATGATTGACCAGCCCCCCCATGGCAAGGGGCTGGGTTGACGGGATCAGGGTTTGTAGGCCGCAAGGAAGGCCTGCACATCGCCGCGCAGCGCTTGTGGCGCGTCATCATCCTGCGCGACGCGGTTCAGGTTGGCCAGCAACACACCGCGCGCAAGGGGGGAGAGTTTGTTCAGAACCGCCTTTCCTTGCATGGCCTTGTGCTCTGCACTGAGGTTATCACTGGCAATGACGGGCAGGATGTCGTGCAGGGCCGATGTCACCTCCTCGCGGATATCGGCGGTCGAATCCGAGGGGGGCGCAGGGCTCTCCGGGCTGTCGCCACAGCCGATATCCTTGGCAGCGCGGGACAGCACCTGTTTGCGGAAGGCGACCTGGCGGTTCAGCGCCGGATTTATGCCAAGCCCTCGGGCCGAGTCGTAATCGGCCAAGGCGCGGTTGATTTCTGCGCAAATATCCAGATTGGGATATTTTGCAGGCTGCGCAATCGCATCCAGCGCCCGCTTGTCGCGTGCCAAGGCGCGACGGTAATAGAAATTGGCGTGATCGCTGCTGGCCTGTTCTTCGGCCAAATCCCGCAGCCCGCGGGTGGCCCAGGCGATGAGGGTGTCGGGGTCTGCCGTTTCTTCCCAATCCAAGAGGGCCGTCAGAATGTGCGCGGCCGGGGCATAGGGATTGGCTTCGAGCCAATCGGTCAGCATCTTGACGGCTTCGGTCTTTTGTCCGTTGCTCCGCATGATGTCTGCCAGTTCTTGCAGCACCTTGTTGGTGTCGCCATCGAGTTTGTTTATATTTTTATAGCTTTCACCAAGTCGTATGGCTTCGTCTGCCAGGCCCAGACTGTTCAGCGCCTTCATGGTAAAGGAATAGCTGCGCCATCCCCAATGGGGTTTGCCGGTTTGGGTTTCTGAATCATAGCCGTTCAACTCAATCAGCAGCGGCAAGCGCGGATCATTGATCTTGTCGGCATAGTTTATTGCGTGTGCCAGAAGATCAGCGTCGGGCTTCGGGCTGGTGTCTTGCCAGTTCGATTTTGTCGCCATGATCAATACCTCTTATGTGAAGACCGGTGCGCCGTTTTGCTGCTCCAGCCCAGCCAGACACACTTCCAGTGCCAGCCCTTCCTCATCATTGCGCCCGAGCACAGCCGAGAGATTGAACCAGTCGTCTTTCAGATCACCCGCAGGCCGCAATGTGCCGGTCTGGCTGCGGAACTGTTCCAACATGTCACGCACCATCAGGACCGCCTCGTCGCGTTTGCCTTCTGCGAAAAGTTCGCTGACTTCTTTGTGTACGCGACCAACCGAGGACAGTGGGCCACGTTTCGTTTTGGCGTAGCCAGCATTATCGGCAATTGCACCGAAGCGGTCGTTGAGCGTTTCGGCAAGCGTGTTAGATTTCGAGACGCTTTCCTGAAGTTCAGACTTGTAACTCTGAATCGCATCATCCAGACGGGACTTCTGGCTGTCAATCTCTGCACTGACTCGCGCACCAGTTTCACGTTCTAGATTTTTCTCAATCTCGGCTTTGGCCTTTTCCATAAACTTTTCAACGTCATTGCGAAAGGCTGTGAAGGTGGCATTGGTTTCTGCCTTCAATTTTTCGCTATCTTTCTCAACACCTTCACGAAATGTGGTGAAGCTGTCAGTGTTGTCTTTTTTCAACCTATCACTGGACTCGCTAACAAGTTTTTTGAAATCTTTTATGTCATCTTCTGTGGCACTTTTGAAGTCATCAAACTTCTTTTCGAGCTTTTCAGTTAATTTCTCGATCGCCTCGTCATAGGCCTTAAGTCGGCGTTCGGCGACGATTGTAACGAGCCACAAAACTAAGCCAGTAAACAGGGGCCCCATGACGGCGATGACGTTACGGGTTGCAGCTTCAATGGCACTGGTATCGACTTTTACAGTTGACCCTGCTGCAGAGTTTGCAACAAACCACCCCTTTTGAACCCAAGTGCTGCCAATGTCGGTAAACATTAGCAAAAACAATGCGAGATTCAGCCCAGTTACGATAAGTGCAAACCCAGTCCACAACGCACGTGCCGTCCACCTTCGGCCATCTGTCCATAACCACTTGCGTATGGCATATTCTACTTCTTGCCGAATGAGGTCGTGGCTTTCGGTCTGCTTATTCTGACCTTGTGTCAATTCAACCTCCAACTCGTGATGTAATATCTGACGATAGCGGTGAGTTTTTCAGTTTGTCAACCTTGGGCTGCTAAGTGATCTGCGCTCACACCCGGCTTGTCCCTTTTGACTCGTGGCGCTTTTCCGCCGATAGTCAGGGCAAGGGCAGCCGCAAGGCTGGACGGGGGACGGAGGAAGGCTCTTGGCGCATCATGCCATGCTGATCGAGGATGAACCGCATATCACCGAGGCGATCCGGTTTCTGCTGAGCCGGGATGGCTGGCAGGTGAGTGCGCTGCGGGATGGGGGGGAGGCCGAGGCGGCGGTGCGGGCGGCACGGCCTGATCTGCTCATTCTGGATCTGATGTTGCCGGGGCGGTCCGGGCTGGAGATCCTCAGTGCGCTGCGCGCCGATGCCGAATTTGCGGCTTTGCCCGTGATGATGCTGACGGCCAAGGGGCAAGGGCGCGACCGCGAGGCGGCAGAGCGCGCAGGAGCCAATCTGTTCATGGCCAAGCCGTTTTCCAATGCCGAATTCGTTGCGGCGGCGCGGTCGCTGGTGCCGGTGACTGACCCTGCGTCCGGGGGCGGCGCGTGAGGCGGCGCAGCCCGGTCTTTCTGGCCCGGCGCGCCTATCGTCTGCGCCGGTTGCGCGATGCGGCACGCCTGCTGCCTCTGGCCGGGGCCTTCCTGCTGCTGCTGCCGATCCTGTGGGAGCCTGCCGGGGGCGCGGCGCGCGAGACGGCCTGGGATGGCGTTTACCTGTTCGTGATCTGGGGGCTGTTGATCGGGGCGGCGGCCTGGCTCGCGCGGGGGCTGGTGGCGGGCGAGGACAGCGATGACGACATCGCAGCAGATACGGCGATAGAAGCCATGTCAGACAGCCCGCCGGACAGTCCGACCGATGGCCCCGCAGGCGGCCTTGCAGGCGGAGGGCGCTGATGCCATTCAACCTGCTGGTTCTGGCCTGTCTCAGCTATGCCATCCTGCTGTTTGCCATTGCCTTTGCCGCCGAGCGCAACATGCAGGCCGGCGCGGCGCGCTGGTTGCGCTCGCCTCTGGTCTATACGCTCTCCCTGTCGATCTATTGCACGGCCTGGACCTTTTATGGCGCGGTGGGCTATGCCGCGCGCTCGGGACTAGAATTTGCCACGATCTATCTGGGGCCGACCCTCGTCTTCGTGGGCTGGTGGTGGATCTTGCGCAAGCTGGTGCGGATTGGCCGCAGGCAGCGGGTCACCTCGATTGCGGACATGATTTCAAGCCGTTACGGCAAGTCGAACCTGCTGGGCGTCATTGTCACGGTGATGTGTGTGGTGGCGGCCACGCCCTATATCGCGCTGCAACTGCAATCGGTGACGCTGAGCTTCGGGGTTTTTGCGACGGCGGGCACCTATGGCTGGGCATTGCCCGATACCAACTCCACGGCGCTTTGGGTGGCGGTGGGGCTGGCGCTGTTCACGATCCTGTTCGGCACCCGCAATCTGGACGCCAATGAGCAGCACACCGGCATCGTGACCGCCATCGCGGTCGAGGCGGTGGTGAAACTGGTCGCGCTGCTGGCTGTCGGCATCTATGTGGTCTGGGTGCTGGCTGATGGGCCGGTGGATATTTTCGAGCGCATCAATGCCTCGGCCCTGGCGGATTGGGAGTTGATCCCCTCGCGCTGGACCGGGCTGATTGCGCTGTCGGCGGCGGCGGTGCTGTGTCTGCCGCGGATGTTTCAGGTGCTGGTGGTGGAATGCAGCGACGAGCGCAATCTGGCCACGGCAAGCTGGGCCTTTCCGCTCTATCTGGCGGCGATGAGCATCTTTGTGGTGCCGATTGCGGTGGTGGGGTTGCAGATGCTGCCGGCGGGTGCGAACCCCGATCTTTTCGTGCTGACGCTGCCGTTGAGTCAGGGCCAGGGGGGGCTGGCCATGCTGGCTTTCCTGGGCGGGTTTTCTTCGGCCACGTCGATGGTGATCGTGGCCTCCATCGCGCTGTCAACCATGGTGTCGAACCATATCGTGATGCCGTTGTGGCTGAGCCTGCGACCGACGCGCGAGGTGACGGGGGATGTGCGGCGGCTGGTGCTGCATGCGCGGCGGTTTTCCATCGCCGGGGTGCTGGGGCTGGGCTATCTGTATTATTCGCTCTCGGGGGGCTCGGCGGCCTTGGCAGCCATCGGGCTGATCTCTTTCGTCGGCGTGGCGCAGATGCTGCCCGCGATGCTGGGCGCGATCTTCTGGCGGGGGGCCACGCGGGTCGGGGCCTCGGCGGGGCTGTGCATCGGCTTTGCGGTCTGGGCCTATACCCTGTTCCTGCCCTCTTTCGGGCCGGGCGGGGTCTATTCCCTGTCGATGTTCATGGAGGGGCCCTTCGGCATTGGCTGGCTGCGGCCGCAGGCCTTGTTCGGCGTGGCGGGGATGGACCCGCTGATCCATGCGCTGTTCTGGAGCCTGAGCCTGAACACGGTGGCCTTTGCCATCGGCTCGCTGGTGTCCTTTCCCACCCCGGTGGAGCGGGTGCAGGGGCTGGCCTTCGTCAATGTCTTTGACACCGAGCGCACCGAGCCGCTGGCCTGGGAGACCGGGCAGGTGGAAACCGAGGAGTTGCTGAAGCTGGCGCAGCGCATTCTGGGTGATGAACAGGCGCTGACCTTCTTTGAACATGCGGCGGCAGAGCAGGGCACGGGCGGTTATCTGCCTGACCCGACGCCGGAATTTCTGGATGCGCTGGAGCGCAAGCTGGCGGGTGCCGTGGGGGCGGCGGCGGCCCATGCGATGATAGCGGAACTGGCCGGGCGGGCGCGGGTGACGGTGGCCGATCTGATGCGCGTGGCCGATGAAACCGCGCAGATCATGGAATATTCGGGCCGGCTGGAGGCGCAGCGCGCCGAGATGGAGCGCACGGCACGGCAGCTTCGGGAGGCCAATGAAAAGCTGACGCAACTGTCGATCCAGAAGGATGCCTTCCTCAGCCAGATCAGCCATGAGCTGCGCACGCCGATGACCTCGATCCGGGCGTTTTCGGAAATCCTGATGGAGGGCGACGTGCCGCCCGAGGTGGCCTCGGGGCAGGCGCGGATCATTCATGAGGAGGCGATCCGGCTCACGCGGCTATTGGATGATCTGCTGGATCTGAGCGTGCTGGAAAATGGCACGGTGCAGTTGGATCTGCGGCTGGCCAGTTTGAACGAGCTGATTGACCGGGCCTTGCGGTCGGCAGCCCAGGTGCGGCCTGAGCGGGTGTTCACGATCTGGCGCGATTTGCCCTCGGAGGCATTGTTCCTGCGCACCGACCCGGATCGCCTGTCGCAGGTTTTCATCAATCTGGTGTCGAACAGTCGCAAGTATTGCGATGCGGCGAGGCCGGAGCTGCGCATCAATGTCAAGCAGCGCGGCGCGCGGGTGATCGTCGATTTCATCGACAACGGCTCGGGCATTCCGAAGGACAAGCAGCAGATCATTTTCGAGAAATTCGCGCGCCTCAGCGATCAGACCCGCGCCGGGGGGGCGGGGCTGGGGCTGGCGATCTGCCGCGAGATCATGGCCAATCTGGGCGGCACCATCGCCTATCTGCCTGCGCAAGGGGGGGCGGCCTTTCGCGTGACGCTGCCCTTGCGGCTGGAAAAACACCCTTTTGCAGATGCAGCGTAACCCTTTCTAAACGCTTTGCCCGATAAGGTCGGGACAAGGGCAGAAACGTCCGGTGTTTTCTGGGACCGTTTGGAGACGATTCCGTGGATCAGGGTGTGATCAGACGCAAGCTGGCGGCGGCCGCACGCGACGGGCAGGCCCCGCCCGTTGTGGGTGGGGCTGAACGCGCCTTGCCGCTGGCGCTGGCGCGGGCCGCGCGCGATGGCTTTGGCCTGGCGCTGGATTGCGTGGCGGTGCGACCCCATCGCTATTCACTGGCCGAATTGCTGGAACTGCCGCCCGAACGTGCATTGATCCTGCTGCTGGAGGGCCCGCGCGAGGCGATCGGAGTGCTGGTGATGGATGCCGATATGCTGGCCGGGCTGATCGAGGCGCAGACACTGGGCAAGGTGACGGCGCAGCCGGTGCTGCCGCGCAAGCCCACCCGGACCGATGCCGCGATGATGGCGGATTGGGTGGATACGGTCATGGCCGAGCTGGAGGAACAGCTTTTGACCGAGGAAGATCTGGTCTGGACCGATGGCTTCCGGTATTCCAGCCATCTGGACGAGCCGCGCCCGCTGGCGCTGCTGCTGGAGGATACCAGCTACAAGGTGTTGACGGTGGAGGCCGATCTGGCCGCAACCCGGCGGGGACAGATGATCCTGGCGCTGCCCGCCGATGGCCATGGCCGCCGCCCGCAGCGGCAGACGGCGGCGGTTTCTCCTGATCCGCTGGAAGGCGCGCGTTTCGCCCAGGCGCTTGGGGATCAGGTGCTGGAGGCGGAGGTGTTGGTTCAGGGGGTGCTGACGCGGCTGTCCTTGCCGCTGGCACAGGTGCTGGCGATGAAGCCGGGGGATCTGCTGCCGCTGCCGCATGCCGCGCTGGACCGGATCGAAGTGACGGGTCTGGATGGGCGCGGGCGGGGGCAGGGCAAGCTGGGCCAAAGCAAGGGAATGCGGGCGGTGCGGCTTACGCAATGCGGCGATACCGATC
>CALKAA010000518.1 GCA_937983495.1 uncultured Gemmobacter sp.
GGCGGCGCGGCCCGTCCACGGCACCGGACGGAATCCCCTCCGGATCATCGGCGCTTTGCGTCGGCAGAGCGGGGGGCATGGCAGGCGGCACGACCACAGGTGATGCCCCCGTGGCACCAGAGGAGGCCGCCCCCATGCGGTCATCGGCCTGCGGCTCTGCCTCCGGCGAAAGGTTCCTGTTGTCCTGCAAAGCCTTGCCCCGGCATGATGCGGTTTGATTTCTTGCCCCATGTTCTACATAATGCCCGCTGCAAACACCAGCGGCTCGCAGAAACCCATGCCTCACGCGCCCGGCACCACAGGCGAAATCCTGCCCGCCGCCCCATCCCAGCCCTCCGACAGCCCACGCGCCCTGCGGGTGGGGTTCTGGCACGATCTGCAGGCCACACTGCGCACCATTCTGGCACTCATGCTGCGCGAGATGTCGACGCGCTATGGCCGTTCGCCGGGCGGCTATATGTGGGCCGTGCTGGAACCGGTGGGCGGCATCGCCGTTCTGGCGCTTGGCTTCAGCCTGGTGATGCGGGCCCCTCCTTTGGGCAGCAGCTTCATCCTGTTCTTTGCAACCGGGATGCTGCCCTTCACGCTTTACATGGAGCTGGACGGCGCGGTGTCGCGCTCCTTGCGCTTTTCCAAGGCGCTGCTGGCCTATCCGGCCGTGCGCTGGATCGACGCCATTCTGGCACGGTTCTTGCTGAATGTGCTGACCAAGCTGGTGATCACGGGCATCGTGCTGGGCGGCATCATGCTGATGAGCGACACGCGCACCATCCTGAACATCAGCGCCATTCTCACCGCATTAAGCATGGCAGCAGCGCTAGGCCTTGCCATGGGGGTCATGAATTGCGCGCTGGATGGCCTTTTCCCGGCCTGGGACATGATCTGGAACATCATCACCCGACCGATTTTCCTCGCCTCGGGGATCTTGCTGCTTTACCGCGACATGCCGAGCCATGTGCAGGATATCCTGTGGTGGAATCCGCTCTTGCATGTGGTGGGTGCCATGCGGGCCGGTTTTTATCCGATGTATGATTCCTCTTATGTCAGCCCGACTTATGGCTTTGGTGTTGCGCTGGCGCTTTTGGCGATGGGGCTGCTGCTGGTGCGCCGCCATCACCTGCACATCCTGAACGACTGATCTGCCTCATCGCAGCCGATGCCCCGATGGCACCGGGCATGTTTCGCGCGCGAAACATGCCCCTGCATGGTCAGAACCAGCGCCCGATCGCCGTCAGTCGCACCACATCCGCGCGGCGGGCATCCGCCTTGTCGCGGGCAGACAGCGTGGCCGCCGTGGTGCTGGGGGCCGCATCCAGCATGACACAAGACAGCACCGCCGCCTGAGCCGTGCCCGTCACCGCAGGCACCGCGATGAAGGCCGACGGATAAGTCCAGGTCACCGCCGCCGTCGCAGAAGCCGTCAGGCTATGAGTGCAGATCAAGGTGCCGTCAGCAAAACGCACAAACTCGCCATTGGCCCCGCTGCCGCGCTGGATCACCGCGCCGGTGGGCGTGCCTGCGGCCTGACTGACCGCGCCCAGCAGATTACCCCGAGTATAGGGCACAGCACCGCTGATCGTGGCTCCGGCGGGCAGAGCCACCACGCCAGTGGCCTGCGCAATCACCATGGCATTGATCCAGGCGCTGCCATCGGAACTGACCTTGATCGAAAAATCATCTGTTCCGGCAAGACCCATCTCGGCCCGGCCGCTCCAGTTGCTCTGATAGAGCAAGGAGGCCGTCTGCCCAGCGGCGGCCTTGTTCAGCTTCATCTGATGGCCCGCGCCATCATGGCTGAACAACGAG
The DNA here is from genome assembly GCA_937983495.1 of uncultured Gemmobacter sp. Classification (GTDB taxonomy): domain Bacteria; phylum Pseudomonadota; class Alphaproteobacteria; order Rhodobacterales; family Rhodobacteraceae; genus Gemmobacter. The sequence continues at coordinate 1,807 of CALKAA010000518.1, forward strand.
GCAGGCGAGACAACCGACAGCCGGTTGGTGGCATCCGAGGTGGTGGCAACGCCAAGGCCCGAGAGGTTCTCCAGCGGCAGCACCTGCCAGGAGGCGCCGCGCCAGACCCGCAATTGTGTCTCTGCACGGCCCCAGGCGCGCCATCCTTCCAGCGGGTCGAGGAAGACCCACCCCCCGGCGACACGCAGCGCCAGCTTGCCGGCCTTGCCCGCCCAATCGCCTGTCGCGCCGCCACCAATGGCCCAGACCAGCCCCACCCCCGGGCTGCCGGGCGGGGTGGTGGCCCCAAAGGCCTCCACCACCAGCTGCGTGACCGCATCCAGCCGTTGCAGAGCCTCATTATGGGTCACATGTTTCTGGGCCTGCGCCGGCAGCAGATAGGGCAGGGCAAGATTGGGCGAAGTATCGGGCATGGGTTTGGCGTCCTGCGATCACGGGAATATCGCGCCGATCCTTGCTGCAAGCGGCTGACAAAGCCTGACCTGGCCGCCCGCCCCATTAACCTTTGTGCGTCTTCACCCAGGCCAGAAACGCCCGCTCCGGCGCAGAGAGCCGCGGTCGTCCGGTCTGCACCCACCAGGCGCGCCATTCCGCCTCCAGCGCATAGACATCCGCGCCGGGCGCCAGCCCCCGCGCCGCATCCAGCACGTCCGGGTCAAAGCCCGGCAGGGCAGGGGCGAAGGCCTCCTCCTCGATCACCCCGATCCGCGCAAAGCGGATCACATCGCCCGGCTCCTCGCTCATGATATAATCGGGCAATTGCGCCTCTTCGATCATCTTGCGGATCGCCGCGCGAAACACCCGCACCGGCGCAGCGGACCCCGCCTTTTTATGCAGCACAGAGACGGAAATCTTCCAGTCCGGCTGGCGCCCGCAATGTTTGCGCGCCAGCTCGTAAACCCGGCGCTCCAGCGGTTTGCGCAAGGTGAAATAATCGCGGCTCAGCGTCAGCACCGACCGCGCCAGCACCGAACGGAACAGCCAATCCGACAGGGTGACCATCACCGAGATCATCCGCCCGCCCTTGGTCTTGCGCAGGATCTCCCAGCTTTCGATCAGGCCGAAACCGCTGGTGGCCTCGATGCCGCCGGTGGCGATATTGGTGGTGATCCGGGTGCCCGCCAGCCGCTCGAAGGCCTCTCGCAGCCGCAGGTAGCTGTCACCGCCCGTGTCGCGCCTTGTGGCCACCAACAGGTCATGCGCCTTCAGCTGCACCGTGCGGCTGACCTCGCGCCCGGCATTCAGCCCGGCCATGATCTGACTGATGCAGTAGATCAGAATATCCTTGTCGTGGATCGTGGCCCGCCCCTTGACCGAGGGCACCACCTCGACGCTGGCCCCGTTATGTTCGTATTTCAGGATGCGGCGATCGGGTTTGGTCGACAGCGAAAAGATCGGGTGTTCCATGGTGCCCAGATCGTCTTTCGGGCTGGCCTCCAGCACGTCACAGATGAACAGATCGCCAATCACAGGCGGCACCAATGCCTTACGTCCGGGGGAGGCCCCCGCCATCATTCCCGCCATGACTGCACCGTGATTGCCTGTGAACTGCCGCTTTTGCCCCCGTTTTCGCATCGGGGTTTCAGTGACACCTACCCTAGAGTTATCCACACCCGCCGTCCAGCCGGGCGAATGGCGGATCAGAGTCACCACATCGCCGGATCAGAGTCGCCCCAACGGGGGATCAGAGTCACGACCTTCAAAAATACGGTCATTTTATTCAAGAAATTCAATAGCCTGAGAAATACCTTCTTTCCCTGTAACAAATAATGATAACATCGCTTAACAGAAAAAAAATCGCACATGCCTCAAGATGCAGGACGGCTGCGAGGGCTGAAACAGGCTCAGATCCACCTGTCACTATCCCCCAAACCGTAGAATCAGCAGAGAAAATCGCGGCGTGTAACGTCTTTCCTTCCATGTGACGCGTTTTTGCGTATACTGCGCAAAACACAGCACATGAGGCAATCATGAAGCCCGAGGCCGCAGCACCGCTTCCCCCCTATTTCGCCATAGATCCCGACGCCGCGCAGGCCGCCCTTGGCACCCCCACCACGACCGAAGGCTTTGGCCGGATCGCGCAGGCCTGTGAGAGGGGCAGGGCGGATTTGGCAGGGCGGGGGCTGGACGCCGCCGGGCGGCGGCATTTGCGCCTGTTTTCCACCTGGGAGATCACGCGCTATCTGATTCCGGTGGCGCAGGCCCATTTCCGCCGCGTGCTGAAGCAGAACCCCGATCTGCCGCAGGGGGCATCCGAGACCGAGGGCGGCGCCAAATGGTTCACGCTGGACGAGGTGCTGCGTCTGCGCGCCTTCTTTGCCGCCGAGGGTTCCAAGGCCAAGCCCTATGCCGCCTGGCGCCCCGAGGGGCTGCCGGCCAAAATGCTGGCCGTGGCCAACTTCAAGGGCGGCGTTGGCAAGACCTCCACCTGCGCGCATCTGGCGATGTCGGCGGCGCTGGATGGCTACCGCGTGCTGGTGATTGATCTGGACAGCCAGGGCTCAATGACCTCGATCTTCGGGGGCCGGGTCGAGGATGAATGGCAGACCGTCTTCCCGCTGCTGGCGCGTCACTACGCCGCCCATTTGCGCATCGACAACCAGCGGCGGCTGGATCGTGGCGATGCGCCGATCCCGCTGGATGACACGCTGACCGAGGCGCTGACCATCAAGGCCGACAGCCTGATCCAGAAAACCCATTGGCCGAATATCGACCTCATCGGGGCACAGCTGAACCTGTACTGGGCCGAATTTCAGATCCCGGTCTGGCGCATGCAGTCGCGCGGCTGGAAGCTGTGGGATGCGCTGACCGAAAGCCTCGCCGCCGATGGGGTGCTGGATCAATACGACATCATCTTTCTCGATACTCCACCGGCGCTTGGCTATCTGACCATCAACGGACTGGCGGCTGCCGATATCCTGCTGGTGCCGATGGGGGCCTCCTTTCTGGAATTCGATTCCACGGGGCGGTTCTTCGACATGCTGCATTCGACCTTCCGTTCCATCGAGGAGGGCGAAAACATGGCCGCTCGCGCCCTTGGTCGCCCCGAGCTGGCCTTTGAATGGGATGCGGTGCGCACCCTCATCACCCGCTTTGATGGCAATCAGCAAGCCGAGCTGGCGGCGCTGATGCAGGGTTGGCTGGGGCAAACCCTGTCGCCGCATCGGCAGGATTTCACCGCGCTGATCGGGCAGGCGGGTGAGCAGGTGCGCGGCATTTACGAGGCCGATTATCGCGATTTCAACCGCGAGACCTATGCCCGCGGGCGTGAAACCTTTGACGAGACCTGGGCGGCAGTGAAGGCGTTGGTTCTTGGCTCATGGCGCCGTGACGAGTTGGCGGCAGCGCAGGAGGCGGCGGAATGAAGCAGTCTCTAACAGCCGTTCCAGAGACTGTTTTTGACGGAGGCAAACCTGATGGCCAAGCGTAAACGTCTCACGCCCTTCGGTGCCCCCGAGGTGGAAGACCTGCCCGAAATCATCGCGCCCTCTGTTCGCCCGCCGATTGCCGATATGGCCGGGGCCTCAGCTGCGACGGCGGCGATGGAAGAGATGGCTGCCACCTTGCGCTCCGCGCGCGAGGGTGGGCGGTTGGTGCTGTCCTTGCCGCTGGATCAGGTGGAAGCCGGCTATCTGGTACGCGACCGGATCGCCTCGGACCCGGAGGAGATGGCCGCGCTGGTGGAGAGCCTGCGCGCCCGTGGCCAGCAGACGCCCATCGAGGTGGCGCAGATCGGGCCGGATCGCTACGGGCTGATTTCGGGTTGGCGCCGCCTGTCCGCCTTGCGGCAACTGGCGGCGGAAGGGGCTGAAAGCGTCTCTGTGCTGGCGCTTTTGCGCAAACCCGACCAGGCCTCGGATGCTTATATCGCCATGGTCGAGGAAAATGAAATCCGGGTCGGCCTGTCATTCTATGAACGCGCCCGGATTGCGGCCAAGGCGGTGGAGGCTGGGGTTTACCCTGATGACCGCAGCGCTTTGCGCGCGCTGTTCGCGGCGGCCAGCCGGGCGAAACGCTCCAAGATCGGGTCGTTTCTGGCGGTGGTGCGGGCTTTGGATGGCACCTTGCGTTTCCCAGAAAGTATCGGTGAGCGTCTGGGTCTGCAACTGGCGCAGGCTTTGGAGGCGGATGCCGGGCTTGGGCCCCGTCTGGCCGCCGAACTTGCCACCCGTCCCGCCCCCGATGCCGCCGCCGAACAAGCCCGGCTTGCCAAGGCAATGCAGTCATCAAAACCGGCTCTAACTGCCCTTACAGAGACGATTGAGCCCATCCCCGGCCTGCGCCTGCGTCAGGAAAAGGGCAGGGTAGTGCTTGAAGGCCCCCGCGCCGATGCCGCGCTGGCACAGCGGTTGGCCGAGTGGCTGAAAACGCAGGCATAGGCGCAATTGTGACCATGCCTGCGGCTTGTGTCTGATCAGGACATATTGCCGGTGATGCGCTGCAACGCGTCAAATTCGTTGATGGCAGCTTGCGCGAGAGTGGTATCACGGATTTTCTTGATATCCGCCTCCAGCAGCTGGAGGCGGCTGTTCAAGGCGCGGATCGCGGCTTGTGTTGCCTGGTTGCTGGCATTCTGCCGCCATGCCTCGATGACGTCCCATGTATGGCCGCTGCGTAGACGGTTGGCATAATGCCAAGTCACCGTATCTGCCATCGCATCGGTCACCGGGCCATCCCAATCCGCGTCCGGAATCAGTCGCAGCGCCGCTTTGGCCTGATGGGCATAGGACATGAAGGCTCCGGGCTGCAGTCGGCCGATATGCCAAGACATATTCCCCAACAACCATTGCGAGGCTTGCAGCCGCAGTGATTGGCTTTCAGGCGGCAGCATGGACAGGATCGTGCGGAAATGGGTGAAAAAGGCGCTCAGCTCATTTCCGGTCGAGGCCATGGTCTGACCGGGGCGGTTGATCCGGTGATGACATACGATGCGCCGCGAGAACCCGATCTTCTGTGCAGCCATGCAAACTTGCCAGTGAAAGGGGTTGTCCTCAAAGAAAAAGGCCCCTTCCGGAAAGCGGATGTTGTTCTCGATCAGAAAACGGGTGCGATAGAATTTGCGCCACGGCACAGCGATCAGGTTGATTGCGGCTATACGGATCGCTTCTGGATCCCGGGCTGCTGTGACCCGGGCCCATTTCAGGTGATCGGCAGGCAGTTTGGTTTTCTGCTTCTGCTGGTCAAATTCAAGGTAATCCGTGAAGTGGATGTCCGACGGGGCGGCTTCATATTCCGCGCGCGCCCGCAGGAACTCTGGCGGGATCATATAGTCATCACCATCGACAAAGAAGATGGTGTCACATTCGGCATGGTTGATGCCGATATTCCCGGGAATCCCGACCCCGCCGATTGTATTGGTGCCCAGCCAGATCGGTGTCCAGGTGATCCCGGGGCCAAAGCCTTCGCGCCTGATGAAGTCGCGGATGACAGTCTCGGTCTCATCGGTGGACCCGTCATCGACGAGGATGACTTGATCGCCCGGCTTGACGCAAGGTTTCAGGCTTTCCAGACATTGCAGGATATAGGGCGCAATATTGTAGGTCGTGATGATGAAAGATATGCTCACGACAGTTTCCCTTTCAGGATGACGTTGAGGAGACGCCGTGCCAGCGCCGGGTCCCGATAGGCAATGAGGGTCATATCTTCGCGGCTGATCTGGCTCAGGCAGAACTCTCGCGCCTTGTCTTGCAGGGACTGGTGATGGTCTTCATCAATATTGTTCTGCACCCACCCCATCAGTCCTTGGGCAAAGCGCATGAAGGGCACCAGAAATTCCAGCGTTCCGATATCCGATCTGGCCTTCAGCCGGGTCAGGACATTGGCGAAGGTGCGGAAAACCTCCAGTCTCTCGGCGCTGCGCCGGTTCGTCAGACGGTTGCCATCCTGGATGACAAAATGCTCTGCCCCGATCAGCACGCTGTGCAGAATGCGCTTGGCGGCAATGAAACTGGACCAATGCAGTTCGATGTCATTATGCACCATGGTTTCGGTGCAACGGATATCATGCGCGCGCAGGAAGTTGGTGCTGTAGATCTTGTTCCAGGGATAGGCTGACAGGCTGCACAAAACGGCGGCATGTTCGGGGGCCAGAGGGGCCAGCGCATCGCTGGCTCCGACCGATTGCCACAGGCGCTCCTCGGCAGGAAAACTGCCGCTTGCACCGGTGCTGGTGATGCGGCTGTCATCATGGCGGAAGATCAGGAAGTCAAAATCGTCTTCCGCAGCCGTGGCTTCGCGCGCAAGGTCGATGATCCGCAGGAAATCCATGCCAAACAGATCGTCTGAATCGAAGAAAATCACATGGCTGCCACGCACATGTTGAAGGCCCAGATTCCGGGCATGGCCAGCCCCTCGCTGTGTGTCGCAGCGCAGGAGCGTGATACGCTCGGCAAGACCCGGAAGGGCAGGGAGCCCGATTTTCGGCTCCGAAGCATCATCGACAATCACAATGTCTGAAAATACGCCAAGGTGATCGACCTGTCGCAAGAGGCGGTCAAGACCCTCCTGGTCGTTCCATACAGGAATGACTAATGAAAGTTCCATGAACGCGTCCGCTGAACGTGGCATGTCTGGCGTGAGGCCTGACAGTTTAGACGATGAACACCCGCAGATCGCGGACCGTGATCTGCGCGGAGCGCGTCTGGAAAAACAGGATCAGTTCGCGCCAGGGGGCTTCGGCGGGCACGTCGCTTCGGCTTTCCAGACGCAGCAGGTCAACATGGGTGCTTTGGTCTGCATAAGCAACGACATGCTTGTCGAAGAAAGCATCCACAAAGCCGCCTGCAATGCCCGAGCGCAAGCAGAGCCGGAAGGTTGCGGCCTGCGGGGCCTGTGACTTGCACACCACGCCGAAGACGGAGGTTTCGTTCAGTGGCAGTGACCCCATCTGAAGGTGCATCGCCAGCCAGCGCGGTGGCTTCTGGACCTCATAGGCAAGGTTCAGTACGGCCCCTTCGCCTGTCTTGAACTGACCCGACAGCTTTGCGTCCTGATCCACCGACAGGAAGGCTCCCGGTGCCAGAGGGGCACCTTCGACCAAAGACCCAGTGCCTGCCGTGCTGCGCAGCAGGCTGGTCAGATGGTTCACTTGGGCATCAGGCCCAAGAAGCAGGTTGTCCACCATTTGTCAGGTATCCAATGGTCATTCCAATCATGTGCTGCATAGCTTTCTATGGGGGCTGGTTCAAGCTGGCATCCCGCCGGGGCTGGCATTCTTTCAGGGGCGAGCCTAGAGAAGAAGGCCTTGAAGAATGAGCGCCCGGTCATCCGACAGGATGCGCAGGCAGGAAGGAACGCCTCATGCCCCCCAAATTTGGCACCAGCGGTTTGCGCGGTCTTGTCACCGAACTGACACCCGACCTGATTGGCGCGCATGTCCGCGCGTTTCTGCGCGCCTGTCCGGTGGGGGCCGGGCTTTATGTGGCGCGGGATCTGCGCAGTTCCTCGCCCGCCATTGCCGCCGTGGTCATCGCGGCTGCGCGGGCCGAGGGGGTGGCAGTCACCGATTGCGGCGCTGTGCCGACTCCGGCCCTTGCACTGGCGGCCATGGGGGCAGGGGCGGCGGCGGTGATGGTCACCGGAAGCCATATTCCCGATGATCGCAACGGGCTGAAATTCTACACGCCAGAGGGCGAGCTGACCAAAGCGGGCGAGGCGGCAATTCTGGCGGCGCTGCCTGCAGCCCCGCGCGAGGGTGCCCCCGAAAATCTGACCCCCGGCAGCCTGTCTCTGGCCGATCCGGCCCCGGCCTATCTGGCGCGCTATCTTACCGCCTTTGGCCCGACGGCGCTGGCCGGGCAGCGGATCGGGGTCTGGTCGCATAGCGCTGTCGGACGTGATCTGCTGATCGACAGCCTGCGCAGCCTGGGGGCCGAGGTCGAGGAGATCGCGCGCTCGGATCGGTTCATTCCGGTTGATACCGAGGCCGTGCCGCCGGAGGCCCGCGCCATGCTGCGCGCCGAGGCGCAGGCGCGCGGGCTGGCGGCGATCGTTTCCACCGATGGCGATGGCGACCGCCCGCTGGTCACCGATGCGACAGGCGAGGTGGTGCCAGGTGATCTTCTGGGCCAGATCACCGCCCGGATGCTGGGGGTCGAGGTCGTGGTGACGCCGGTCTCGTCGAATACCGGGGCCGAGGCGGGCGGGCATTTTGCACGGGTCATCCGCACGAAGATCGGCTCGCCCTTCGTCATCGCGGCGATGGAGGGGGCGGGGGGCCGCGTTGCGGGCTATGAGGCCAATGGCGGCTTTCTGCTGGGCTTTGATGCGCAGGGCCCTGCCGGGCCGCTGCCCGCGCTGATGACGCGCGACAGCCACTTGCCGATCCTTGCGCCGCTTGTGCTGGCGGGCCGTGCCGGGCTTGCCGCGCCGTAGACGAACTTGCCGTCGGCGCTG
>CALKAA010000519.1 GCA_937983495.1 uncultured Gemmobacter sp.
ACCACCGAGATCTACACTCTTTCCCTACACGACGCTCTTCCGATCTGCGGCCATCGGCCAGCTCAAGGCACAGCGAGTTGCGCTCATTGTCCACCGAGGCCTTGTCCAGCGAGGCATTGAGAAACTTGCCGGGGCGATAGGCCATCTTCACCAGCTTGCCCGCAATCGGGGCGCGGTTCACATGGCAGTTGAACACCGACATGAAGACCGACACCCGCAGCAGCGGCGCATGCCCCATGCCCAGTTCCGGCGGCGGGGCGGCACGTTCGATCAGCGACACGATGCCATCGGCGGGCGAGACCATCAGCCCCTCGCCTTGCGGCACGGCGCGCTTGGGGTCGCGGAAGAAGTAGTAGCACCACACCGTCAGGCCAACGCCCACCCAGCCCAAGGGAACCCAGATCCAGAACAATACCAGCGTGATGGCGGCAAAGATGCCGACAAACTTGTAGCCTTCCGGGTGCATCGGTTTCACGAAAGTGTCGAGCATCGACAGGTGATGCGCATCGCTGGGCTGGGTCATGTCTTCTTGTCCTTGATCCGTTTGGCCCCTTGGTAAGGGCAGCCGCCCCCGGGATCAACGCCTTGACGCGCGCTTGCCGATCTGTGGCCAGTTCCGCCAGGCCTGCGCAGCGGATTCGGCCTGATTTCGACGCTTTGAACAGCATAAGCGACGCGTTGTAAACCCCTTCCAGCGACACAATTAAATCACAGGTTGCAAGACCCGCCCACGATCCGCCAAAGCAGCGCCAATGCCCGACATGACAACGGGGCAAGACATGACAACGGGGCAAGACATGACAACGGGGCCCGACATGACAAAGGGCAGGGTATCCCCTGCCCTCCTGCCGATTGCGCGCCAAAACGACCCGTAACGCCCGCTGCGCGACATGCGTGCCCATCAGGTCACGCGCCCCGCCCTTTCAGGCCCCGGCCAGCATCCCCTTGCCGCGGGCAAGCTCGGTCATCTTCGCCTGCAACTTCTCGAACGCGCGCACCTCGATCTGGCGAATGCGTTCGCGGCTGACGCCATAGCTCTCTGAAAGCTCCTCCAGCGTCACCGGTTCTTCGGCCAGACGGCGCTGCACCAGAATTTCACGCTCGCGGTCGTTCAGCACGCTCATGGCCTGCGTCAGCAGCGCGCGGCGGGCATCCAGCTCGTCGCGCTCGGCATAGGCTCCAGCCTGATCGCTGTCCTCATCTTCCAGCCAGTCCTGCCATTGCGCGCCGCCCTCCTCGCTGCCCACGGTGGCATTGAGCGAGGCATCGGCCCCCGCCAGGCGGCGGTTCATGTCGATGACTTCGGTCTCCGTCACCGACAGATCCTTGGCAATCTGTGCCACCGTCTCGGGGCGCAGATCGCCTTCCTCCAGCGCGCCGACCTTGGCCTTGGCCTTGCGCAGGTTGAAGAACAGCTTTTTCTGCGCGCTGGTGGTGCCCAGTTTCACAAGGCTCCAGGATCGCAGGATATATTCCTGAATGCTGGCGCGGATCCACCACATCGCATAGGTCGCCAGACGAAAGCCCTTCTCGGGGTCGAAGCGCTTCACCGCCTGCATGAGGCCGACATTGGCCTCCGAGATCACCTCGGCCTGCGGCAGCCCATAGCCGCGATAGCCCATGGCAATCTTGGCGGCCAGTCGCAGATGGCTGGTCACCAGCCGATGCGCCGCTTTCGGGTCTTGATGGTCAACCCAGGCCTTGGCCAGCATGTATTCCTCTTCCGGCTCCAGCAGAGGAAACTTGCGGATTTCCTGCATGTAGCGGTTCAGCCCCTGTTCCGGGCTGGGGGCGGGAAGATTGGCATAGCTCGACATCGGGTCTCCCTTTCTCCTGTGGCGATGTCTCCCGCCACCGGATCGGCAAATCTAGGCATGGTGCAGCTTTGGTTCAAGCCTTTCGGCACGCAGCCACACCCAACGCACGATGATGTGGGTGGGTTCCGTCGCAGATGCGAGCTTTGTGTCAGCTTCTCACGCAAGCGTGTGATGGCGGCAACATGCCGCCACGAGCATGACCCCGGCATTCGGGCGGATCAGGAAACGCACCGCGTT
>CALKAA010000520.1 GCA_937983495.1 uncultured Gemmobacter sp.
GGCTGAGGTGATCGCAAGCCATGGGGGGCAGGCCGATGTGATCGGGCATTCCATGGGCGGCAAGGCTTCGATGATGCTGGCATTGAGCCATCCGGGCACGGTGCGGCGGCTGGTGGTGGCCGACATCGCGCCGGTGGCCTATCAGCATGATCAGACGCAGTATATTCAGGCGATGCGCGCGATGGATCTGTCAGGCCTGACAGCGCGGGCCGAGGCCGACCGGCGGTTGGCGCTCACGGTGCCAGAGGCGCCGTTGCGCGCGTTTTTCCTGCAATCGCTCGACCTCAAGGCCGAAGGTGGGCCGCGCTGGCGGCTGAACTTCGACACGCTCGCGGCCGAGATGCCCAGGATCGTCGGCTGGCCCGATCCGCAGGGGCAATTCGATGGGCCGACCCTGTTCCTGACCGGTTCGGAAAGCGGCTATGTGCGCCCGGAGAACAGGCCGGTGATCCGTGCACTGTTCCCGAACGCGCATTTCGCCAAGCTGGCGGGGGCGGGGCATTGGCTGCATGCCGACCGCCCGCGCGAGTTCGAGGAGACGCTACGGGTGTTTCTGGGGGCTTGATGCGCTCAGGGCTGCGGGCGGCGCATCCGTTCCATCAGCCCGTCGCGCAGCCAGAATTGATGCCAAAGGGCTGCGGCCACATGCAGCCCGATCAGCACCAGCAACAGGGTTTTCAGGAACTCATGCGCGTCGCCTGCGGCCTCAATCCCGCCGAACCATGCCACGCCCCCTGAAACGGCCACTGCGACCATCAGGATATAAAGCGCCCCATGCACGGCGGCAGAAATCCCCCGCAGCAGGGCGCTTTGTCCGGCAGGCGCAGGCGGTGCGCCGCGTGTGACCCGCAGGATCATGCGCCAGAAGGCGATGACCAAAATGGCTACACCGGCAAAGACATGGGCTGCCACCAGGGCCGAGAACGGCACTTCGGCCCCTTGCCGAAAGGCACGCCAAGCCTGCCCCATGGCCTCATTCGCGACGAATTGCCACAAGATCAGAAGCACGGTCACCCAATGCAGGGCAATCTGAATACGGGAATAGCCGGTTGAAACCTTTGGCGGCATATCTGCGCCCATGTCGGAAATCCTTTCACCTTTGAACAGCAGTATCCTACACGCTCAAGATGTGGAAATCCGTCGCAAAAACGACATCAGCCGACGATCTGCCGGGCGACGAACCAGCTTGCAGGCAGCGCCGCGACAAAGCCGATGGCGGCGGCGGCCAGAATGGCGGGGATGGTGTCATGGCCGGTGACCAGCGCGACCACAACGCCCACGCCCATCAGCGTGGTCGAGGCCATGGAGAACAGGATCATCATCAGGCGGGTCATGTCAGGCTTTCCTCTTGCCACATTTCGCGCCCCAGCTTGCCGCGAAACCGCCCGCGCAACCTTGATGCAGGTCAAGACAGTGCAGAACCGGGGCCCGATCCTTCGTCGAAGGATCGGGTCTGGCGGCACCCGCTCAAGCAAAAGGCCGCCCGTTGCGGGGCGGCCCTGATCTCGTGCGTGCCGGCGCAGGTCAGCCGTTGAACAGGAAGTGCAGCACGTCGCCGTCCTTCACCTCATAGGTCTTGCCCTCGACGCGGAACTTGCCGGCCTCTTTCGCGCCCGCCTCGCCCTTATGGGTGATGTAATCGTCATAGGCGACCGTTTCGGCGCGGATGAAGCCTTTCTCGAAATCGCCATGGATCACGCCCGCCGCCTGCGGTGCCAGCATCCCCGACAGGATCGTCCAGGCGCGGGCCTCTTTCGGGCCAACGGTGAAATAGGTGCGCAGGCCCAGCAGGGCATAGCCCGCACGGATCAGCCGGTCGAGGCCCGCCTCGGTCAGCCCCATTTCCTCCAGGAACATCGCCGCTTCCTCATCGGAAAGCTGGCTGATCTCCTCCTCGATCTTGGCCGAAATCACCACCGAGGCCGCGCCTTGCTTCGCCGCCATCTCGGCCACGCGGGCGGATTGGCTGTTGCCCTCGGCGGCCTTCGATTCCTCGACATTGCAGACAAACAGCACGGGCTTGGCCGTCAAGAGTTGCAGCATGCGCCATTGCTTCTGGTCATCCGCCGCCACCTGCACGGTGCGGGCGGGCTTGCCCTCGTTCAGCGCGGCCAGTGCGGCGCGCAGCAGGCGGTCCTGATCCAGCGTCTCCTGATCGCCGCCGCGCAGCTTTTTCGACAGGCTGGCCAGACGGCGCTCAATGCTTTCCATATCGGCCAGCATCAGCTCGGTCTCGATGGTTTCGGCATCGGCGACCGGATCAATCCGGCCTTCCACATGGGTGATGTCGCCATCTTCAAAGCAGCGCAGCACATGGGCAATCGCGTCGCATTCGCGGATATTTGCGAGGAACTGGTTGCCCAAGCCCTCGCCCTTCGAGGCCCCGCGCACGAGGCCCGCAATATCCACAAAGGTCATTCGGGTCGGGATGATCTGCTTGGAGCCCGCAATCGCCGCCAGCTTGTCCAGCCGCGCATCCGGCACCGCCACTTCGCCCACATTGGGTTCGATGGTGCAGAAGGGGAAGTTGGCGGCCTGCGCGGCAGCCGTGCGCGTCAGCGCGTTGAAGAGCGTGGACTTGCCCACATTCGGCAGCCCGACAATGCCCATCTTGAAGCCCATGTTCCCGCTCCTTTGACCTTTGCTGCTCCTTTATGGGGGATGCGGGGCAGGATCAAGCATGGCTTTGCCGCCTTGCTTTTCCGCTTTCGCCAAAGTTGAATGCCGGGATGAGCTGGACGAGTGACAAGACAATTGCCGTAACGCTTGCCGTCTGGACGGTGGTCGCAGGCCTGCTGGGCGTTGTGTTCCAGACATTCGGCGCCTTGGCCTGGCATTGGCTGGCTTTCATCCTCTGGCTTGGCCTGGCGCTTGTGGCCCTGCTGATGCAGGCTGAACCCGAACGCCGGGCCTATCTGACGGCCACGCTGCGCCACAGCCGTTACACGCAGGTTTACCTGTATCTGGCGCGGCCGTTGAACACCTGGCTCTGGCACCGTCTGGGGCGGATGGAGCCGAGGCCAGACGGCACCCTGCGCCCGCCCCCCGAAACCGCGCCGCTGTGGCAGTTGATGCGCATGGCCCTGACATGGCGGGTGCTGAACCTCGCGCTTTTGCTGGCGGTGGCCTATCCGGTGCTGGCGCTGCTGCGGCCCTGGCTGTTTGGCGGCGATGCCGTCCTGGGCGCGGGGATTGTGGTCTTCCCGGCCAGCCCATTTTGGCCAGAACGCGCGGTTGTTCTGGGGCAGTTTGTCATCTTGGTTGCGGGCTTTGCGGGTTGGCATCTGGCGACAGCCAGTCCGCAGCGGTTCTGGCGAAGTGCCGCAGACTGGTTGCCAATAGCTGCATTCTCAGTCTCAGTCGCAGTCGTATCGGCAGGTGTATATTCAGGCGCAGGCACAGTCGCAGGCCAAGTCGCATTTGCAGGCGTATTTGCATTCACAGGCGCAATCGCAGGCGTATTTGCAGGCAGAGGCGCATTAGCAAGTGCATTTTCGGGCGTCGGTGCAGTCGCATTCGCAGGCGTGGGCGTAGTCGCGTTCGCAGACGCAGATACAGGCGCATTCGTATTCGCGGGCTCATTTGCACTGGCAGTCTCTATTCTTTGGGGAAAAGATCGCCCCGGCATCGCTATCATGCTCTTGCTGTTCGGCTGGTCACTTGGGCTGGCAGTGCTGGCGCGCTTTGCCGATATCCGTGCCTTGTCCCCGGACCTAAAGGCGGCGATCATTTTCCTCGCCGTGCTGCCCATCATCAACGGCCTTTTCGATGCCCTGTCCTATGCGGCCACCCTGGCCACCATGCGCAAGGGGCTGGCGACCCCCTTGGCGCCGCTGCTGGGTCTGTTGGACCTTGGGATTGGGGCGCTGCTCTTTGCCGGGCTGGGGGCCACGATGCTGGCGGTCCTCGCGGCGCTGAATGCCCTGGCCAATGCGCCGCTGGTGGATCTGCCTGCGCTGTTTGCGGGGCTGCGCACAAGCTCCGGCGATTACTGGTGGCTTTACATGATCCTGTTTTCCACGCTGGTGCCGACAGCCCTGCATCTGCTGCTCGCGGCGCTGGCGTTGCAGGGGCTTTTTCCCAAAGGGCTGCGCCAGTGCATTGCGCACTGGATTGGTGCGTCACCTCACAGCCCCCTTGATGCCGTGCGGGGCTTTGTGGCGCAGGCCACGCTTTGGTGGCTGCCGATCCTGCTCCTTGCCGGGGTGGCCTGGGCACTTTGGCAGGGCCTTGGCGGTTTCGCGGCCTGGGTGGGCTTGGGCTATCTTGCGCTGCTGGAGATCTTTGCGATCAGGATGGGGGCGGTTTGATGGCATCCCCCATTGATTTCCGCCCCGCTTCACGGCACATCGGGCGGAACCACAGTGAGGACGCCCGATGACCCGGATCGACGCCAAATTCGCCAAGCTCAAGGCCGAAGGCAAAAAGGCCTTTGTCGCCTATATCATGGGGGGCGATCCGGATGTCGGCACATCGCTGCAAGTGATGAAGGGCCTGCCGGCTGCGGGCGTGGATATCATCGAACTGGGCATGCCCTTCACCGATCCGATGGCCGATGGCCCGACGATCCAGCTGGCCGGTCAGCGCGCGCTGGATGGCGGCATGACCATGGACCTCGTGCTGGGCATGGTGCGCGATTTCCGCCGGGGCGACTCTGAAACCCCGATCGTGCTGATGGGGTATTACAACCCGATCTATGCGCGCGGTGTGGACCGCTTTCTGGCCGAGGCCGTGGAGGCCGGGATTGACGGCCTGATCGTTGTCGATCTGCCGCCCGAGGAGGATGACGAGCTGTGCATTCCGGCGCAGGCGGTTGGCCTCAATTTCATCCGGCTGGCCACCCCCACCACCGATGACAAGCGCCTGCCTGCGGTGCTCAAGAACACCTCCGGCTTTGTCTATTACGTCTCGGTCACCGGCATCACCGGCGCGGCGGCGGCGCAGGCGGCGGCGGTGGGGCCAGAGGTCGCCCGCATCAAGCAATCGACCGATCTGCCGGTGATCGTGGGCTTTGGCATCAACACCGCCGAGAATGCGCGCGACATCGCGAGCATTGCGGATGGCTGCGTGGTGGGGTCTGCCATCGTGAAGGAAATCGGCGCGGGCAAACCCGTGACCGAGGTTCTGGCGAAAGTGGCGGATCTGGCCAGCGGCGCGCACAGCGCCTGAACCGGCGAACCCGCCCCCTCTTCCCGGCAAAGGCTGAGGGGGAGGGGGCACAGGCCTTCGGGCGGGCCAAGGCCCCCCATTTCGTCCTGCAAAGACGTATCCGAGTTGCGCTTTTGAATCATTCTAAGAATTGATCCAGATCAAGGCCCCGCTTTGGGCCCGGCCGCATCCTGCCCTCCGAACGCGCGACGCATGAGATGGAGATCTGGGATGAAATGGCTTCCCGCCCTGTTGCTGGCCTCAACGGCCCTGACCGGTGCCGCACAGGCCGATGCGCTGCGCGACACGGCGCTTGAGATATTCAAGCCGCTGCCTTCGACCGTGCCTGCGGTGAAGGACAATCCGGTGACCCCGGAAAAGATCGACCTCGGCAAGGCGTTGTTCTTTGATCCGCGCCTGTCGGCCTCGGGGGTGTTTTCCTGCTATTCCTGCCATAACCTGACCACGGGTGGCGATGACAATATGGAAACCTCGGTCGGCCATGGCTGGCAGAAGGGGCCACGCAATGCGCCCACGGCGCTAAACGCGGTGCTGAACGAGGCGCAGTTCTGGGATGGCCGCGCCGAGGATCTGGCCGCCCAGGCCAAGGGGCCCATTCAGGCCGGGGTGGAGATGGCAAATACGCCTGAGCAGGTCGTGGCGACGCTCACCTCGATGCCCGCCTATGTCGATGGCTTCAAGGCGGCCTTCCCCGGCGAGGCGGAGCCGGTCAGCTTTGACAATATGGCCAAGGCGATCGAGGCTTTCGAGGCGACCCTGCTGACGCCTGCGCCTTTTGATGCCTGGCTGAATGGTGATGATGCCGCCCTGTCGGCCGAGGCCAAGGCCGGTTTGCAGCTTTTCGTGGACAAGGGCTGCTCCTCCTGCCATTCGGGCGTCAATATCGGCGGGCACGGCTATTACCCGTTCGGGCTGGTTGAAAAACCCGGTGCCGAAATCCTGCCTGTGGGCGACAAGGGGCGCTTTGCCGTCACTGAAACCGCCGATGATGAATATGTGTTCCGCGCCGCCCCCTTGCGCAATATCGCCCTGACCGCGCCCTATTTCCATTCCGGCAAGGTCTGGGATCTGTCTGTGGCGGTGGAGATCATGGCCGAAAGCCAGTTGGGCGAGGCGCTGAAACCCGAGGAAACGGCGCAGCTAGTCGCCTTTCTGGACAGTCTGACCGGCACCTTGCCCGCCATCACCCTGCCAGTGCTGCCCGCCGAAACCGCCACCACCCCGCGCCCGACCTCCGAGGTGAAGTGACAACCGTCTGGTAGCTTTCACTCCCCTCCCTCTCACCATGGGGCGCACAAGGCAGCCCAAGGGAACGGGGGGAGGGGGCCGTCGCTGCCAAACCCCTGCGCATGGGCGGCCATTGCGCCGCTTTGCGCCTTGCATCCCCGCATCCAGCATGAAACCCTGCCGCAAAGCCCCTGCGGAACCCATGCTGCCGATCCTTCTGAAAACCCTGCCCTTTTTCGCGCTGATCGGCACCGGCTATCTGGCCGGGCGCTCGCGCTTCTTCCCGCCCGAAGGCGTGGCCTGGCTCACAAAATTCGTGTTCTTCTTCGCGCTGTCGGCCATGCTGTTCCGCTTTGCCGCCAATCTGTCGCTGTCGGACATCTTCGATCTGCCTTTCGTGCTGGCCTATCTGACGGCCTCCAGCCTGCTCTATGCGCTGGTCATGGCCATCTCGCGCCTGCGCGGCCGCAGCGTGGAGGAGGCCGCGATGGAGGCGCAATGCGCCCAATCCGGCAATACCGGTTTCTTGGGCGTGCCGATGCTGGTGGTGCTGCTGGGGCCGCAGGCGGCGGGGCCGGTCCTGATGGTGCTGACGGTGGATATGGTGGTGTTCTCCTCGCTCATCACTCTGATCATCACCGGCGCGCGGGGCGGCGCTTTGGGCCTGCATACTGCCAAGGCGCTGGCGATGGGGTGGCTGAAAAACCCGATGGTGGTCTCCATCGTGTTGGGGCTGATCTGGTCAGGCGCGGCGCTGCCGGTGCCGGGGCCGGTGAATGAATATCTGGCCATTCTGGGGGCCGCCGCCACGCCGGGGGCGCTGTTCGCCATCGGGGCCTCGCTGGCCGGGCGGGGCCTGACGCGCCTGCCCGATGCGGTCTGGCTGTCTTTCGCCAAGCTGGTGCTGCACCCTGCGCTCTGCGCCATCGCGGCGTTCTGGCTGTTTCCGGTGGAGCCTGTCGCCGCAGGCGTCATGGTCGCCGCCGCAAGCCTTCCTGTCGCCGGAAATGTCTATATTCTGGCGCAGCATTACGGGGTGGCGCCGCAGCGCGTCTCTACCGCGATCCTGATTTCCACGGCGGCCAGCATCCTGACCGTCACGACGATCATCGCCTGGATCACAGGCTGAGGAGGACCGATGAAAACCATCAGCGAAAACCGCGCCTTTGGCGGCGTGCAGGGCGTCTATTCCCATGCCTCCGAGGCCTGTGGCTGCGACATGACCTTTGGCCTGTTCCTGCCGGAGGAAGCCGAAAGCGGCCCGGTGCCGGTGGTCTGGTATCTGTCGGGCCTGACCTGCACCCATGAAAACGCCATGACCAAGGCGGGCGCGCAGAAATGGGCCGCCGAGGCGGGCCTCGCGCTCGTGTTCCCCGATACCTCGCCGCGCGGGGCCGGGGTCGCCAATGACGAGGCCTATGATCTGGGGCAGGGCGCGGGCTTTTATGTGAACGCCACCGAAAAGCCTTGGGCACCGCATTTCCGCATGTGGGATTATGTGACCGAAGAGCTGCCCGAGCTGATCTTCAAGGCCTTCCCCGTGGCCGAGGAGCGCCAGTCGATCATGGGGCATTCCATGGGCGGCCATGGCGCGCTGACCATCGCCATGAGCTTCCCCGGCCGCTTCCGCTCGGTTTCCGCCTTTGCGCCCATCGCCAATCCATCGGCAAGCGATTGGGGCCGCAAACAGTTCACCGCCTATCTGGGCAAGGATGAAGGCAAATGGGCGGCGCATGACGCCACGCTGCTGATGAAGAAACGCGGCTTTGACGGCCCGATCCTGATTGATCAGGGCGGCAGCGACCAGTTCCTCGATCTGCTGAAACCCGAGGCGCTGGCCGAAGCCATGGCCGCGCGTCGTCAAGGCGGCATCTTCCGCATGCAGAAGGGCTATGACCACAGCTACTTCTTCGTCTCGACCTTCATCGAAGACCATATCGGCTTCCACGCCGCCGCGCTCTATGACTGAGCCGGTTCTCTATATCGACGCCGATGCCTGCCCGGTGAAAGCCGAGGCCGAGACGGTGGCGACGCGGCTGAAACTGCGCATGGTGCTGGTGTCGAATGGCGGCATCCGCCCGTCAGTCAACCCGCTGGTGCAAAGCGTCTTCGTGCCCGATGGGCCGGATGAGGCCGACAAATGGATCGCCGAACGCGCCACCACGGGGGATGTGGTGGTCACAACCGATATCCCGCTCGCCGCGAAATGCGTGGCGGCGGGGGCGGTGGTGGTGAAACCCAATGGCGAGACGCTGACCGGCGCGAATATCGGCATGGCCCTGGCCACCCGCGATCTGATGCAAGACCTGCGCAGCGCCGATCCGTTCCGGCAAGGTGGCGGCAAGGCTTTCTCCAAATCCGACCGCTCGCGCTTTCTCGACACGCTTGACCGCACCTTGCGGGCCTCGCTCCGGCGGTGAGCGGGCAGGGGGGCCGTCTGCCCCCCACGCCTCCCTGCGGGAGGCTCCCCC
>CALKAA010000521.1 GCA_937983495.1 uncultured Gemmobacter sp.
AGGGCCAACACGCGTGCGGTCGCCGGTGCCGCGATAGCCGCCGCCCACATCAGAATGCGCCCCCAGCATCTGCCGCGCATCGCCACCGCCCGGCAAATTGTGGTTCAGCCTGAAATTGGTGCGATATTCATGCATCGCCGTCAGATGAAAGATGCGGTCGGCCTGCGCCGCCGAGACATGCACATTCACCGCACCATTGTCATCATTCTCGCCACTGCCAATCGCGGCCACGGTGTCAAAGATGCCGACAAAGCGGATGCGCACCTTGCGCCCCGGCGGCAGCGAGGCGCGGCGGCGATCCACATAATAGGCGAGATATTCGATATAGCCCTGCCGGAAGCAATTGACGAAATAGCGCGCCGCCGCCGCGCCCCGGCTGAAGCCGAAAACATCCAGGATCACCTCTTTCGGCTCGACCCCCGGCGACAGGCGGGTGATCACCTCGCCCACTTCCAGGCAGGCTCCAAAGACCCGCGCCTCGACACCCGTCGCGCCCATGCCGGTGGCAGCCCCGGCGATATTGCTGGGCCACCAATCCGACCAGCCGGCGGTGGTGCCGATCCCCTCGACATAAATAGAATCATATTTTATCGCGATACCGCCACAACTGTTTTCCACATCATGACGAGAACCACTTTTGTAAAGCGGGATCAGAAGGGCGACATTGGATTTGGCATTGTTGTAGCTGGCGCTGCGCCCTGCCGTTTCGGTGTTGCTGGTGTTGTTGCCGGTGCCATCGAAAAACACCCCGATATTCAGCGTCACCGCCGGGCAAGAGCGCGAAACATTGCCAGCCTGACCCTGCAAGCCGCCGCCCGCGCGTTGCGAGGCTTGGGTGACCGAGGAAACGGGAGGGCGGGTCATGGTTCGGGCTTTCTGTAGGGGCAGAGTCAGGGGACGCAGGCGGCAGCCGCAGCGGAGTTCAGCGTTTCCACCGCCTCGAACAGGCCGGGCAATTCGGTCGGGTTGTCGGTGTAATCGTGGTCTGCTTCGGGCGCGCGGGTGCCGCATACCCGCGCCACATCACGGATGCGCAGATCATCGGCGCTTTCGGGCAGCGGGTCGGAGCCGATGATCAGCAGCCCCGAGGGCGCAAAGATCGACTGCACCTCCACCGCCCCGCTGGCCGAAACCTCCAGTTCTGACAAGGGCACGGTCAAAGCGGCGCGATAGGCCTGCCCGCTGGACAGCTCGACCCAAGTCAGTTCCAGCGCCATCTGGCCGGATTGGCCAGAGGGATAGCTGAGCAGCCAGCCACCGCCGCCGTAACGTGGTGGGGTTTCGGCGCGGCCCTGCACCACCAGCGGCAGCAGCCCCATCGGCTTGCCGTTCACCGACATCGCCGTCAGCACAACCGGTCGGTCTGTGAAAGCTGAAAACGCCAGTTTCATCTGCCCCGGATTGCCAAAGCACCCGGCCAGCCAAAGCAGCGAGAGAAGCGCAGAAAACCGTTTGATCATCCCCATTCCCCCGGATTGCGCAGCGGCTCGCCCGGTTGCAGGGGGCCAATGTCGCGCAGCGCCATCCGCCCGGTCTCCAGATCGGCCAGCGTGAAGACGGAGGTCGAGACCTTCTCGGCCAGCCAATCGGGCAATTCGCTGACGGCGTGATGTTCCAGCGTAAACGGTTCGTCGATGGGGGCAGGGGGTTGCATGCCATAAATATGCAGCGGCGGCAGCGGTTTCAGCCGTTCGCGGGCCGGGGCGAACATCGGTTGCCCCGCCAAATCGCGCGCATCCATCGCATCGGGATGCAGCCCCAGCAGCCCATGCAGCAGGGCGGCATCATCGCTCAAGCCCGGTTCGGGCCGGATCAGTTGCGGCACCTCCACCACCGAAAGCTGCATGGTGACATAGACCAACTGGAACCGCGCGCTCCACAACACCAGATCGCCAAAAGCCCCGAAGGCAATCGCCTGCGTGTCGCCCGCCAGATAGGGGTCACCGCGCAGCAGCGCGTCCACCTCGCGCTGCAAGGCCCCCGGCAGGCACAGCCGCAGCCGCCCGCCCGCCAGATCGCCGATGCCGTGATGCTCCCACAGATCCAGCAGCAGATCCGGCAGGCGGCGCGGGCCAGGGGCTTCATATTGCAAGATCACCTGTGCCGGTGGCTTCATCGCCTCCTGCATCGGGCCGATCCGCTCCAGCGCACGGGCTACCAGCGGCTCGGCGCTCTGGCCGTCAATTCGGCTGCGCCAGGTCATAGATCACCCCTCACGGTTGCACCTTGGCGATGGCAGAGCCAGAGGTGATGATGCCGCCGCAACTGGTCTTGCAGCCCAGATAGGCAATCGGGCGGCCGCCATCGGTGGCTTGCGACGAGCCTTCGATGATTGTGGCTCCGCAGGCGCAGGCATCGCCCATCCGCGCCACCGGGCGGCCATCCACCAATCCTTGCCCGCCCGCGATGATCGCATTGGGGCCATGTCGCGGGCAATCATGCTTGTCGCCCAGTCGCGCCACAGGCTGCATCTGCCGTTCCTCTCAATCCAGACTCATCTCTGCATAGTTTTTGCTCTGGCCGGGTTGGAACTTCCACATCCCCTCCTCCAGATTTGGCCCCGTTCCGCCCGTGCTGGAAACAACCGAGCCATCCGCGCCATCATCCTCCCACAGCACCCCATCCACAATGCGGCGCCCCCCGCCCCAATCCTTCATCAAGCCGCCCAAACCGCCCGAGAAGGTGGCCTCATAATTGGTCTGTGTGACCGAGGCATAAACATTGATGCTCCAGGCATTCGCCATCGCCTGCGCCAGACTGCCCGCGCGGCGCTGATCCATGGTCAGGGGATCGGGCGCGCGGCTGAGGTGATTGCCGGTCTGGCAGGCCCAGGAGGTGACGTGCCGCCTGTTGTAGCGCCGCCCGCGCAAGCCTTCCTCTGGCAGAAACCCATCGCCCGTCACCGCCGAAAGGGACGCCTTGTTCAGAAACTTGCCCTCGCTCGCCGCCAGCCAGATGCCCTTGTCCGGGTTGCCATGGGCAAAGAACACCAGCACCTGAACCCGCTTTTCACAGCCATCAATACGCTGGCTGGTATCGTTCAGGTGCCGCGCCACATCCGCCCAGGCGTTCGCCTGTTTCACCACCGCCTTGCGCGCCACCAGTGAGGCTTTCATCGCCGCGATCTGGCCATCGGTATAACCATCGGCGAAATAGGTGGTGCCGGTGCTGGCATCGCCATTGGCCGAGGTCATCGGCTTGTCGCACAAGCCCTTGAAGTAAAACACCGTTGTGCGGTCAAACCGCCCGCCATGGCGCCCGGCATAGCGCACCGCGGCCTGTGCAAACATCATCTTGTTGTGGCGGTTGCCGTCGGAATAGTAATCCTCCGCCCCGACCACGATGACCAACTCACATTTCATGCAGGTGGCGGCGAGTGTCATGGCCGTCCCGGCATCGGATCAACGCGCAGCGTGCGGTCGCCTGCATCCTTGTCGTAATATCCCAGCAGGTTCAGCACCGCCCCGCCTGCCGCGCAATCAATCGCGCCACCGCTGCCAAAGGTTGTCCAATACTTGTGGTAGCGCCCTTCATCCACAAAGGCATGCACCCAGATTTCCCCCTGATAGCGCCGCATATAGATTGGCTTGGTGACGTAAATCTCCGGTCGGGCTGGGCCATCATAGAGGGTATAGTCATTGCGGTTATAGGGGTCTGCCCCATAACCATACTGCACCGTGATCACCAGATGCGCCCGCGCGATCAGCGGGTCGCGCGGCAGGGCCACGATGCGCACCGGGCAATGCTCCTGCTGCTCCGGCGGCAGGGCGCTGGCCGGATAGCCGCGGGCAAGCCGTTGGTAATGGGCATACCCCTCATCGTCCATCACCGCTGGCCAATCATAGGCCTCCGGTTCGGCCTCCTGTGCAAACCACGCCATCGTCACCCCTCCCAGCACCAGCGCCAGCGCCAAACCTGCCGCAAGCCATCTGGCCCGCATCAGCCCTCGTCCTTCTTCGGGCATTCCTCGCACAGTGGCAGGCCCTGGTTGGCGGCCAGCGCCAGCGTGGGCACCTGCGCCCCGCCCGAGCCGCCCATGCTCACCGCGCCCTTGAGGTCGATCTTCGCCGCCTCCAGCGTGATGCCCGAGGCGTCGATGGTGATCTTGCCGCCGGGGCCTGCGATGGTGAATTTCTCGAAGGCCATCAGCACATGCTTGCCGGTATTGGTGGTGATCTGTTCGCCCACATCAAGTGTGTAGCGCCCGGCGACCTGCCCCTGAAACTTGCCGCCGATGTCATACAAATGATCGGCAAAGACCGATTGTTTCAGGATATTGCCCACGTTTTCAACGTGATCCTTGCCATAGCTTTCCTGCTGGTTGCGGCCCACCGTCAGGAACACATCATTGCCAATCGTGTGGCGGGCATCGCGCCCGATGCTTTCGCTGTGGTCATTGCCGACCGAGATCATCTTGTCATGGCCGATGGTTTCCGCCTGGTCATTGCCAACCGATTTGCTGCGGTCATGGCCGATCTGGTGGGTCTCATCATTGCCGATGACGGTATTGTGGTCTTTCTGCGCATGCATCCAGACCTCTTCGCGGCCCTTTTCATCCTCGAAGCGGAACTCGTTATACCCCCGCCCCTGATGGGTATTCGATTTGAACGTGGAGCGTGTCTTGTTTGCGGGCAGGTCGTAGGGCGGCATGTTGGCGGCGTTGTAGACGCAGCCGGTGACGAGGGGTTGATCGGGGTCGCCGTCGAGGAATTCGACCACCACTTCCATGCCGATGCGGGGGATGACCATCCCGCCCCAGCCGTTGCCGGCCCAGTTCTGGCTCACGCGGCAGCGCATGGAG
>CALKAA010000522.1 GCA_937983495.1 uncultured Gemmobacter sp.
GATCACCACCGCGCCTGCCTCGGTCGGGGCCATGCCCTTGGGCTGGCGCAGGAACAGCACGGCCCCCGCCATCCGCTCCACCTCGGCCAACATGCGCGAGGCGGCGGGTTGGGTCAGGCCCATCGCATCGGCCGCCAGTTGCAATTGCCGCTGTTCGGCCAGTTCGACGATCAGGCGCAATTGCGCGGGTTTCAGGGCAAGGGCCATGCGAATACCATTTTTGATATGCAGAATACGGATAATGTCATTTTGATGATATGGCAACGCGGAGTATGACCAGCGCAGGCCGTTCTGCGGGGGGTGCTTCGCGGAGACCAGGCCACAGGAGGAGAGGGGCCCGTGGGAGAGACGGCAGCCCCCAGTCAGGGAGAGAGATGATGAAACTGAAATCCGTCGCCGCGGCGCTGGCGATGTGCGCCTCTTTTGTGGCCTATCAGGCTGCCGCCGAAACCGTAGGCATTTCGATGCCGACCAAATCGTCGGCCCGCTGGATCTCGGACGGGGATTCGATGGTGAAAGAGTTCCAGGCCGCTGGCTATGAAACCGATCTGCAATATGCCGAGGATGACATCCCCAACCAGCTTGCCCAGATCGAGAACATGATCACCAAGGGCGTGGATGTGCTGGTGATTGCCGCGATTGACGGCACCACCCTGTCCAACGCGCTGGAAAACGCCGCCGCCGCCGATATCAAGGTGATCGCCTATGACCGGCTGATCCGCGACAGCGGCAATGTGGACTATTACGCCACCTTCGACAATTTCAAGGTCGGCGTGCAGCAGGCGACCAGCGTGGTGAATGGCCTCAAGGAGCGCTTCCCGGATGTGAAGCCGTGGCATGTGGAACTGTTCGGCGGCAGCCCGGACGACAACAACGCCTTCTTCTTCTACGACGGGGCCATGTCGGTGCTGCAACCGCTGATCGACGATGGCAGCATCGTCATCGGCTCGGGCCAGATGGGCATGGACAAGGTGGGCACGCTGCGGTGGGATGGCGCGGTGGCGCAGGCCCGCATGGATAACCTTCTGTCGGCCAATTACACCGACAAGGCCGTGCATGGCGTTCTGTCGCCCTATGACGGGCTGTCGATCGGCATTCTGTCCTCGCTCAAAGGCGTGGGCTATGGCTCGGGCGATCTGAAGATGCCGATCGTTTCTGGGCAGGATGCCGAGGTGCAATCGGTGAAATCCATCCTCGCAGGCGAGCAATATTCGACCATCTTCAAGGACACCCGCGAATTGGCCAAGGTGACCGTGGGCATGGTGGATGCCGTGCTGAAAGGCACCGAGCCGCAGATCAACGACACCACCACCTATGACAACGGGGTGAAGGTGGTGCCCTCCTACCTGCTGGAGCCGGTGGGCGTGGATGCGACCAATTGGGAGCAGATCCTGATCGGGTCCGGCTACTACACCAAAGACCAGATCCAGTAAT
This sequence comes from uncultured Gemmobacter sp., assembly GCA_937983495.1. Lineage (GTDB taxonomy): Bacteria > Pseudomonadota > Alphaproteobacteria > Rhodobacterales > Rhodobacteraceae > Gemmobacter. Next base: position 1,435 of record CALKAA010000522.1, read on the forward strand.
CATCCTCCCTAAGGATGTCTCCGAGGCCGCCCTTCGCAAGCGGGGGGCGGCCTCACCTGACCTGCAAGCCGAGGGGCAGACCCATGACCGCGCTGCTGGAAATGCGCCACATCACCAAGACCTTTCCGGGCGTCAAGGCGCTGGACAAGGTGAACCTGATCGTCCGGCAGGGCGAGATTCATGCGATTTGCGGCGAGAATGGCGCCGGGAAATCGACGCTGATGAAGGTGCTTTCGGGCGTCTATCCGGCGGGCAGCTATGACGGCGAAATTCATTACGATGGGGCTTTGGCCCAATTCCGCTCGATCCGCGACAGCGAAGATCGCGGGATCATCATCATTCACCAGGAGCTGGCGCTGGTGCCGCTGCTGTCGATTGCCGAGAACCTGTTTCTGGGCAATGAGCGGGCGGCGCAGGGTGTCATCAACTGGCCCGAGACCTTTCGCCAGACCGAGGCGCTGTTGCGCAAGGTGGGGCTGAATGAAGGCCCCGGCGTGCAGGTGGGCAAGCTGGGCGTGGGCAAGCAGCAATTGGTGGAGATCGCCAAGGCGCTGTCCAAGGATGTGCGGTTGCTGATCCTGGATGAACCGACCGCCGCCCTGTCGGAAAGCGACAGTCAGGCGCTGCTGGACCTGCTGCTGGAGCTGAAGGCGCAGGGCGTCACCTCGATCATCATTAGCCATAAGTTGAACGAGGTGCGCCGGGTGGCCGACAGCGTGACGGTGATCCGCGATGGCACCACGGTTTCGACGCTGGATGCGCATAAGGAGCCGATCACCGAAGATCGCATCGTGCGCGACATGGTGGGGCGCGACATGGCGAACCGCTATCCCGAGCGCGAGCGGCGGGCGGGGGATGTTTTGTTCGAGGTGGAGGGCTGGAATGTCTGGCACCCCGAACATGCCGAGCGGCAGGTGATCCGCAACGTCTCGATGACTGCCCGCGCGGGCGAGGTGGTGGGGATTGCCGGGCTGATGGGCGCGGGGCGCACCGAACTGGCGATGAGCATTTTCGGCAAAAGCTATGGCCGCAATATCTCGGGCCGGGTGTCGGTGCAGGGCAAGCCCGCCGATACCTCCACCGTCAGCCGGGCCATTGCGGCGGGGCTGGCCTATGTGACCGAGGATCGCAAATCGCTGGGGCTGGTGCTGGAAGACACGATCCAGACCAATACCAGCCTTGCGAACCTTGAGGGCGTGTCGTCGCGTGGGATCATCAATGACGCCCGCGAAACCGAGGTGGCCGAGGGCTATCGCGCCGCCATGCGCATTCGCACGCCCAGCGTTTTCCAGAAGGTGATGAACCTGTCGGGCGGCAACCAGCAAAAGGTGGTGCTGTCGAAATGGCTGTTCACCGGGCCGGAGGTGCTGATCCTGGATGAACCGACGCGGGGCATCGACGTGGGCGCCAAGTATGAGATTTACGGCATCATCAATGACCTGTCGGCGCAGGGGAAGGCGGTCGTCATGATCTCCTCCGAACTGCCGGAGCTGCTGGGGATGTGTGACCGCATCTATGTGATGAATGAGGGGGCTTTCGTGGGCGAGTTGACCGCGGCGGAGGCCACACAAGAGCGCATCATGTCGCTCATCGTGACAGAATAAGGGGGGCAGGGATGAACCAGACCGCGAAAACCGGCGTCAGCGCCTATCTGATGAAACATATGCGCGATTACGGGCTGTTGTTCGCGTTGATCGCCATCATGGTGTTCTTCCAGATCGTGACCGATGGCACGCTGTTGAAGCCTGTGAACATCACCAACCTGTTCCTGCAAAACAGCTATATCATCATCATGGCGCTTGGCATGTTGATGGTGATCGTGGCCGGGCATATCGACCTGTCGGTCGGGTCGGTCATGGGGTTTGTGGGCGCGCTGGCGGCGGTGATGCTGGTGACATGGGAATTGCCGGTCTGGGTGGTGATCCCGGTGAGCCTGATGGTGGGCGCGCTGATCGGCGCGGCGCAGGGCTATTTCGTGGCCTTCTGGCGTATCCCGTCTTTCATCGTGACGCTGGCGGGTATGCTGGTGTTCCGCGGCCTGTCGCTGTGGCTGCTGGCGGGGCAAAGCATCGGGCCGTTTCCGAAATCGTTTCAGGCGCTGTCCAACGGCTTCATCCCCGACCTGTTCGGGGTGGACAAGCCGAATGTGACGGCGCTGCTGGCGGGCGTGGTGGCCGTGGGCGTGCTGGTCTGGCTGGCCGTGCAGGGGCGCAACCGGGCCGCACGCTATGGCATGGAGATGGAACCCTTTGCCTTCTTCGCCGCCCGCAATGCGGTGATCTCTGCGGCGCTGATGTTCGTGGTGTGGAAGCTGGCGGGGTTCCGGGGGCTGCCGAATGTGCTGATCTCCATGGTGGCGCTGACGGTGATCTATGCCTTCATCACCGAGCGCACCACGCTGGGCCGCCGCGTCTATGCCATTGGCGGCAATGAGAAAGCCGCGAAACTGTCGGGCATCAAGACGGAACGACTGACCTTTTACACCTTCATGAATATGGGGGTTCTGGCGGCGCTTGGCGGGCTGGTTTTTGCCGCGCGCCTGAACACCGCCACGCCGAAAGCGGGCTTTGGGGTGGAGCTGGATGTGATCGCCGCCGTGTTCATCGGCGGGGCCTCGATGTCGGGCGGGTCGGGCAAGATCGTGGGCGCGGTCGTGGGTGCCTTCATCATGGGCGTGATGAACAACGGCATGTCGATCATGGGGATCGGCATTGATTATCAACAGGTGATCAAGGGATTGGTGCTGCTGGCCGCCGTGTTCTTTGATGTCTACAACAAGCAGAAGCAGGGCTGAGCCATGTTCCTTTCGCAAATTCAGACGGCCCATGGCCGCGCCGTGGTGGCGCGTATCGGGGAGGTGGCGCATGTGGTGCCGGGGGCGGCTTCGGTGATCGAGCTGGCGCAGGCCGCGATGGCCGCCGGGCATGGGTTGGTGGCGGAGGTCGCGGCACGCGGTCAGGGAGAGGCGGTGGATCTGGCCGCCGCACTGGCCGAGGGCCGGGTGCTGCTGCCGGTCGACCACCCCGACCCCTGCCATATGCACCTGACCGGCACTGGCCTCACCCATCTGGGCAGCGCCGCGACGCGCAACGCCATGCATGCCAAGGCCGACCCGGAAACCCTGACCGACAGCATGAAGATGTTCCGCATGGGGCTGGAGGGCGGACGCCCCGAGGCGGGTGCCATCGGGGCGCAGCCGGAATGGTTCTACAAGGGCAATGGCCATACCGCCGCCGCGCCGGGCATGCCGCTGGTGTCACCCGGTTGTGCGCTGGACGCGGGAGAAGAGCCTGAAATCGCTGGGATTTACCTGATCGGTGCCGATGGCACGCCGTTCCGTTTGGGCTTTGCGCTTGGCAATGAGTTTTCCGACCATGTGACGGAACGCGGCAATTACCTGTGGCTCGCGCATTCCAAACTGCGCCCCGCCGCCTTTGGCCCGGAACTGCTGGTGGGCGATCTGCCCGAGCATGTGGAGGGCCAAAGCCGCATCCGCCGCAAGGGCGCGGTGATCTGGGAAAAGCCCTTCGTCTCGGGCGAGGCGAATATGAGCCACAGCCTCGCGAACCTCGAACACCACCATTTCAAATACCCGATCTTCCGCCAACCCGGCGATCTGCATGTGCATTTCTTTGGCACCGCCACGCTGAGCTTTGCCGATGGCATCACCTGCCAGCCGGGTGATGAATTTGAGATCGAAGTGCCGGCCTTTGGCCTGCCGCTGCGCAATCCGCTGGTGCAGGTGCCCGCGCAAACCGCCCCCGTCACTGTCCAGAAACTGTGAGGCCAGAATGAGTTTCAAACCCGCCCCTTGGCCCCGCAAGCTGCGCTCGCAACATTGGTTCGGTGGCACCTCGCGCGATACGATCTATCATCGCGGCTGGCTGAAAAATCAGGGCCACCCGCATGACCTGTTCGACGGGCGCCCGGTGATCGGCATCCTGAACACCTGGTCGGACCTGACGCCTTGCAACGGCCACCTGCGCGAGTTGGCGGAAAAGGTGAAAGCGGGGGTCTGGGAGGCCGGCGGGTTCCCGGTGGAGGTGCCGGTGTTCTCGGCCTCCGAAAACACCTTCCGCCCGACGGCGATGATGTATCGCAACCTCGCCGCCTTGGCGGTGGAGGAAGCGATGCGCGCGCAACCCATTGATGGCGCGGTTCTGATGGTCGGTTGCGACAAGACGACGCCCAGCCTGATCATGGCGGCCGCCTCGACCGACATTCCGTCGATCGTGGTGACGGGCGGGCCGATGCTGAACGGCTATTTCCGCGGCGAGCGGGTGGGCTCGGGCACCCATCTGTGGAAATTCTCCGAGGCCGTGAAGGCGGGGGAGATGACGCAGGAGGAGTTTCTGGAGGCCGAAGCCTCGATGAGCCGGTCTTCAGGCACCTGCAACACCATGGGCACGGCATCGACCATGGCCTCGATGGCTGAGGCGTTGGGGATGGCGCTGTCGGGCAATGCGGCGATTCCGGCGGTGGATAGCCGCCGCCGCGTGATGGCGCAGATGACCGGGCGGCGCATTGTGCAGATGGTGAAGGATGACCTGAAACCCTCTGATATCATGACGAAACCCGCCTTCGAGAACGCCATCCGCACCAATGCGGCCATTGGCGGCTCGACCAATGCGGTGATCCACATGCTCGCCATGGCGGGGCGCGTGGGTGTGGATTTGACGCTGGACGATTGGGACCGCTGCGGCCGCGATGTGCCGACCATCGTGAACCTGATGCCCTCGGGCAAGTATCTGATGGAGGAGTTCTTTTATGCCGGCGGCCTGCCGGTGGTGTTGAAACGGCTGGGCGAGGCCGGGCTGTTGCACAAGGACGCGCTGACCGTTTCGGGCGGCACGATCTGGGACGAGGTGAAGGATGTGCGTAACGACAACCCCGATGTGATCCTGCCCTTCGACAAGGCGCTGACGCAATCGGGGGGCATCGTGGTGCTGAAGGGCAATCTGGCCCCCAAAGGCGCGGTGCTGAAACCTTCCGCCGCGACGCCGGGCCTGATGGTGCATCGCGGGCGCGCCGTCGTGTTCGAGGACATCGACGATTACAAGGCCAAGATCAACGATGAGGCGCTGGACATCGACGAGACCTGCGTGATGGTGCTGAAGAATTGCGGCCCCAAGGGCTATCCCGGCATGGCCGAGGTGGGCAATATGGGCTTGCCGCCCAAGGTGTTGCGCAAGGGGATCACCGATATGGTGCGGATTTCCGACGCGCGCATGTCGGGCACCGCCTATGGCACCGTGGTGCTGCACACCTCGCCCGAGGCGGCGGCGGGTGGGCCCTTGGCGGTGGTGCAAAACGGCGACTTCATCACGCTGGATGTGCCGAACCGGGTGCTGCGGCTGGAGATTTCGGACGAAGATCTGGCGGCGCGGCTGGCCTTGTGGCAGCCCGCGCATGAGCGCGCGGCCTCGGGTTATGCCTGGTTGCACCAGCAGCATGTCGAGGGGGCCGATACGGGTGCCGACCTCGACTTCCTGAAAGGCTGTCGCGGGCGCGACGTGGGCAAGGATTCGCACTGAATGAAGGTCGCTCTGGTCGGGATTGGAAAAATCGCGCTGGATCAGCATGTTCCAGCGATTGATGGGGCGGTGGACTGGGAGCTGGCGGCGACCTGCTCCCGCCATGGCGCGGTGGAGGGCGTGGCTGCTTACAGCGATTTCGCGGCCCTGCTGGCCGAGCGGCCGGATATTCCGGTGATCTCGCTCTGCCTGCCGCCAGTGCCGCGTTTTGAGTATGCGGCGGCGGCTTTGCAGGCGGGGCGGCATGTCATGCTGGAAAAACCCCCCGGCGCGACACTGGCCGAGGTGCATGAGTTGCAGGCCATGGCTGAGGCGCGCGGCCTGACCTTGTTCACCACCTGGCACAGCCGGATGGCGCAGGCGGTGGAGCCTGCCCGTGCCTGGCTGGCGGGCAAGGTGGTGACGGCGGCGCGCATCACCTGGCGCGAGGATGTGCGCAAATGGCATCCCGGCCAGGATTGGGTGTTCGAGCCCGGTGGCATGGGCGTGTTTGATCCGGGCATCAACGCGCTGTCGATCCTGACCCATATTCTGCCCGCGCCGGTGCATCTGACCGGGGCTGAGCTGGATTTTCCGGCCAATCGCCAGACCCCGATTGCGGCCCGGTTGCAGTTTTCGGGCGGGGTGACTGCCGATTTCGACTGGCGCCAGACCGGGCCGCAGACCTGGGACATTAACGTCGAGACGCCCGAGGGCAAGCTGGCCCTCCGCATGGGCGGCAACCTGTTGGAGATCGACGGCGCTGCGGCGGGCGGGGCCGATACGATCATGGGCGAATATCCTGCGCTTTATGCCCGGATGGCCGATCTGGTCCAAAGCGGGAAGTCCGATGTCGATCTGGCCCCGATGGTGCATGTGGCCGATGCCCTCACGCTCGGGCGGCGCAACGCAGTCGCCGCGTTTGATTTCTGATTTCTCAGAGCCTCCTCCTCTGAAAGGACACCCAATGACCTATACACCTCATGGCTGCCATCTGATTGCAGGCGAGTGGGTGGGAAGCGAAGAAACCTTTGCCTCCGAACCTGCCAGCGGCCCGTCTCATAGCTTCAGTCTTGGCACAGCAGATCTGGTGTCGGCGGCCTGCGCGGCGGCAGAGGCGGCCTTCGAGGTCTATAGTGCCACCACGCGCGAGGCACGCGCGCAGTTTTTGGAGGCCATCGCGGCCGAGATCGACCTGCGCGGTGCAGCCATCACCGAGATCGGCCATCAGGAAACCGGCCTGCCCATCGCGCGGCTGGAGGGCGAGCGTGGGCGCACGACCGGACAGTTGCGGCTGTTCGCAGCCCATATCCGCGCGGGCGAATATCTGGATCGCCGTGTGGATGCGGCTTTGCCGGAACGCCAACCCATGCCACGCCCGGAAATTCGCCTGATGCAGCGCCCCATCGGGCCCGTTGCGGTGTTTGGTGCCTCGAACTTTCCACTGGCCTTCTCCACGGCGGGTGGGGATACGGCCTCGGCGCTGGCGGCGGGCTGCCCGGTGGTGGTGAAGGGGCATTCCGCCCATCCGGGCACTGCGGAGATTGTGGCTGAAGCTGTTCTTGCGGCTATACGCTCATGTCAGATGCCTTCCGGTGTTTTTGCGCTGATTCAGGGCGGGCATCGGGATGTTGGCACAGCAGTTGTTACCAATCCGTTTATAAAGGCGGTGGGGTTCACCGGATCTTTGGCCGGGGGACGCGCGCTGTTCGATTTATGTGCTGCGCGACCCGAGCCGATCCCGTTTTTTGGGGAACTGGGTTCTGTTAACCCGATGTTCATTCTTCCAGGGGCAATGTTGGCTCGTAGCGCGGGAATCGCGGCGGGCTGGGCGGGCAGTCTGACGCTTGGGGCAGGGCAATTCTGCACCAATCCCGGACTCGCGGTGGTGCTGGAGGCGCAGGCGGAGCCCTTTGCCAAAGCCGTGGTAGCTACATTGGAGAAGGTTGGGCCTCAGGTCATGCTGACCGAAGGGATCGCGCGAGCCTATGTCATGGGGCGTGACAGGATGGCTTCGGCCGCCGGTGTGCAAACCCTGCTGGCGCAGGTCTGTGAGAATCGGTCGGCGCGGCCGCAATTGTTCATGGTGAAAGGAGAAGACTGGCTTGAAAATCATACGCTGTCGGAAGAGGTGTTCGGGCCGCTCGGGCTGATTGTCACGGCCCGGTCCGAGGCGGAAATGCTGAACATTGCGCGCAGTCTGGAGGGCCAATTGACGGCAACGCTGCATCTGGAGGACAGCGACCTTCCGTTGGCGCGGAAATTGCTGCCGCTTCTGGAACGCAAGGCCGGGCGGGTTCTGGCGAACGGTTTTCCGACAGGTGTCGAAGTCTGTGATGCGATGGTGCATGGCGGGCCTTACCCGGCCTCGACAAATTTTGGGGCAACGTCAGTGGGCACAATGGCCATTCGCCGTTTCTTGCGCCCGGTGGCCTATCAGAACTTGCCCGCAGGCCTTTGGCCGCAGGATTTATGACGATGGGGCTGTGGGTCGCGGTGGATTGGGGCACTTCTGCGCTGCGCGCCTGGCGCATGGAGGGGGACCAGCCTGTCGCGCATCGGATGTCTGGGGCCGGAATGGGCGGCTTGTCGCAGGATGGCTTCGAGCCCGCCTTGCTGGATGTGATCGCGGATTGGTTGCCCATCGGGCAGACCGAGATCGTGGCTTGCGGCATGGTGGGGGCGCGGCAGGGTTGGCAGGAGGCCGCCTATCGCGCGGTGCCCACGACTCCTCTGGATGCGCCGTTCCTGATGGTTGTGCCGAACGATCCGCGCTTTCGGCTGCATATCGTGCCGGGCCTGTCGCAGCGCGACCCGGCAGATGTGATGCGCGGCGAGGAAACCCAGATCGCCGGGTTTCTGGCAACTCAGCGGGATTATGACGGGGTGATCGGCCTGCCCGGCACTCATATGAAATGGGCGCAGATCGCCGCGGGCGAGGTGCGCAGCTTTCAGACCTGCCTGACCGGCGAGCTGTTTGCCTTGCTTGCGAAGCAGTCGGTGCTGCGTCACGGTTTGGGGACGGGGTGGGACGATTCTGCCTTTGCTGCCGCCGTGCTGGAGATGCGGCAAGCGCCTGAAAAGCTGATGACGGCGCTGTTCTCGTTGCGGGCCGGGGGGCTATTGGGGCAACTCGGCCCGGATGCCGCGCATGCCCGGCTGTCTGGCCTGCTGATCGGGGCGGAACTGGCGGCAACCCGCACGTTTTGGCAGGGCCAGCCCGTCACGGTGATTGGGGCTGGCCCTTTGACCCAACGCTATGGCACGGCCTTGCAGCTGCTCGGGCAGGAGGCCAATTTGGCAGATGGCGAGGCCGTCACGCTGGCGGGCCTTTGTGCAGCCTATCGGAAATTGCAGGAGAGCCGGGGATGAGCGACCGCCCGATCATTGCCATACTGCGCGGGATCACCCCGCCCGAGGCCGTAGCAGTGGCGGCGGCGCTGATCGCGGCCGGGGTCACGCGGATCGAAGTGCCGCTGAACTCGCCCGATGCCTTTGACAGTATTGCCGCGATCTTGCGTGCGCAGGGCGAGGCGGCGCTGATCGGCGCGGGCACGGTGCTGACGACGGCGGATGTCGCGCGGCTGGCCGAGATGGGCGCGCGGCTGGTGGTTTCACCCGATTGCAACCCGGAGGTCATTGCGGCGACCAAAGCGGCGGGGATGCTGTCTTTTCCCGGCGTATTCACCGCGACGGAATGCTTTGCCGCGCTGCGCGCCGGGGCCGACGGGCTGAAGATCTTCCCGGCCTCGATCATGGGGCCGGCGGGGATTGCGGCGCTGAAGGCGGTGCTGCCCAAGGCCTGCCCGGTCTATGCCGTGGGTGGCGCGGGGGCCGACAATCTGGGCGAATGGCTGCGCGCCGGGGCCACTGGTTTTGGTATCGGCACGGCACTTTATCGGCCCGGTGACAGCGTGGATGCGGTGGCGGTCAAGGCCCGGGCCTTGGTGGCGGCCTATGATGCGGCGGTGCAGCATGGCTGAGGTTTTCGACGCGCGGCCCTGTTTTCTGGGCGAAGGGCCGCTGTGGCATCCGCAGATCGACACGCTGTTCTGGTTCGACATCATCGGCAAGCGCCTGTTTGCGCGGGGCCCGGAGGGCGCGCGGGACTGGGGTTTTGACGAGCATCATTCGGCGGCGGGCTGGCTGGATGCCGAACATCTGCTGATCGCCTCGGAAACCGGCTTGTGGCGGTTCGAGATCGCCAGCGGCGCGCGCAGCCTGATCGTGCCGCTGGAGGCGGACAATCCGACAACCCGTTCCAATGACGGGCGGGCCGATCCTTGGGGCGGGTTCTGGATTGGCACCATGGGCAAAAGGGCCGAGCCGGGTGCGGGGGCGATTTACCGCTTTTGGCGTGGGCAACTGCGGCGGGTGGCGGAAAAGATCAGCATTTCCAATGCGATATGTTTCGCCCCGGATCGCAGCCTTGCCTATTACGCCGATACGGCGCGGCAAATCCTGTGGCGGCAGCCGCTGGATGCCGAGGGCTGGCCCTTGGGCACGCCGAGCATGTTCAGGGATTTCAGCAGCGAAGACCTGTGGCCCGATGGCGCGGTGACGGATGCGACCGGCGCGTTGTGGATCGCGCAATGGGGGGCCGCCCGTGTGGCGCGATACTTGCCCGATGGCCGCTTTGATCGGGCCATCGCGGTGCCTGCGCCGCATGTGTCTTGCCCGGCCTTTGCGAAGGGGCGCCTGATGGTGACCACGGCACAAGAGGGCATGTCGGCGGCGGATTTGGCAGCCGCCCCGCTGGCGGGGCAGCTGTTCGATCTGGGGCCGGTGGACCATGCGCGGCCCGAACCGGCGGTGGTGCTTTAGGCCAGCAGTTCGCGCACGCGGGGAATGACCTTGGTGCCGTAAAGCTCGACCGAGCGCATCAGGTCTTCATGCGGGGTGGTGCCTGCCGAGTATTTCAGGCTGAAGCGCTGCAAGCCCAGGGCGCGGACGGTGGCGGCGATTTTTTGCGCCACAGTTTCCGGGCTGCCGACATATTGGCTGCCGCCCTCGACCTCGGACAGGAAGGCCGCTTTGGTGATCGGTGGCCAGCCGCGCTCGCGCCCGATGCGGTCATGCAGCGCCTTGTAGCCGGTGAAGGCGGCTGCGCGCGCGGCCTCGTCGGTCTCGGCGATCAGGCCAGGGGAGTGGACGCCAAGCGGTTGAACTTGTTTGCCCATTTTCTCGGTCGCGTCGTGGTAGAGCTTCACGAAGGGCAGGAAGCGGCGTGGATCGCCGCCGATGATGGCCAGCATCATCGGCATGTCATGGCGCACGGCGCGCACCACGGATTCGGGGCTGCCACCCACGCCAATCCATGTGCGGATGCCGCCCGGACCGGCGGGCGGATAGATCGCGGGCACCGAGACGGGGGCGCGATGTTCGCCCTCCCATTTCAGGGCGCCGGTCTTGTTTACCTGCGCAAAGATTGCCAGCTTTTCCTCGAACAGCAGCTCGTAATGGCGCATGTCATAGCCGAAGAGCGGGTAGCTTTCGGTGAAAGAGCCGCGGCCCAGAATGATCTCGCCGCGCCCGTCGGCAATGGCGTTCAGGGTGGAAAAGCGCTGATACAGCCGGATCGGGTCATCGGTGGACAGCACGGTGACGGCGGTGCCAAGGCGGATGCGCGTGGTGCGGGCAGCGATATTGGTCAGCAGGATCTCGGGGGCGGAAATCGCGAAATCGTCGCGGTGATGTTCGCCCAGATTGATGGCCTCGACGCCGACCTGATCGGCCAGCACCGCCTCTGCCACCACATTGCGCAGCACCTGATCTTGCGGCAGCAACGCGCCGGTGGCGTCGCGGGTGATGTCTCCGAAGGTGTCGAGGCCGAATTCCATGGCGGGTCTCCTGTAGGTCTCGCCGCAAGATAGGCAGGGCAGGTGCGCTTGTCGCCCTGCGCAAATGCACAGATGCCTTGCGGATTCAGGCAGGCTCTTCGTTTTTCAGCAGGAGGAGCAGGGCCAGCATGGTCAGTGCGACGCCCGGCAGGGTGAGTGCCGGGGGCATGGGGCGGCCAAGCGCGATTTCCCACAGGATGACCCAGCTTGGCACGAGATAGGTATAGGCCATGACCTTGGCCGCTGGCAGGCGCAGCGAGGCGAATTGCAGCGCGACAAAAGTGAGGGCCGAGGCCGCGATGGCGACATAGACAAGGCAGATCCAGACGATCGCGGGAAGGGCTGCCCAGTCGGTCGCCAGCACAGCGCGACCCCCATAGGCCGAGAGCAGCAGAAAACCCGCCACCATCATCAGGAAGGTGAAGGTGACGGCGGGTTCGCCCCGGTTCAGCTTGCGCACCAAGGGCGCGTAAAGCGCATGCGCGACGCAAGATCGGAAGAGCACACGTCTGAA
>CALKAA010000523.1 GCA_937983495.1 uncultured Gemmobacter sp.
CGAGGGCGCGCGGCGGGTGCTGGCGGTGGAGAAAGACCCGCGCTGTCTGCCCGCGCTGGCCGAGATTGCGGCGGCCTATCCGGGCAAGCTGGACGTGATCAACGGGGACGCGCTGGAGGTGGATGTGCTGGCGCATCTGACCCCGCCGATCCGGGTTGTGGCGAACCTGCCTTACAATGTTGGCACGGAATTGCTGGTGCGCTGGCTGACGCCGGAGACCTGGCCGCCCTTCTGGGACAGTCTGACCCTGATGTTCCAGAAGGAAGTGGCCGAGCGGATCGTGGCAAAACCGCGCAGCGATCATTACGGGCGGCTGGCGCTGTTGGCGCAATGGCGCTGCGAGGCGCGGATCGTTCTGCATCTGCCGCCCGAGGCCTTTACCCCTGCCCCCAAGGTGCATTCGGCGGTCGTCCATATCCCCCGCCTGCCCGGCCCGCGTTTCCCGGCAGATGAGCGCGTCTTGAGCCGGGTGATCGCCATGGCCTTCAACCAGCGGCGCAAGATGTTGCGCTCCTCGCTGAAAGGGCTTGGGCCGCAAATCGAGGATCAGTTGCGCGCAGCCGGGCTGGAGCCGACGGCACGGGCTGAGGAGATTTCGCTGGAGGGGTTCTGCGCCTTGGCACGGCAGATTGCGGCCGCAAGCTGAGCTGGCGGCGACCAAGACCAAAGTCGGGGCTGTGATCAAAGCACGCGCTGTTAGGCTGATGCATGGACCTCTAGTCAGGAAAGGCCGCTGTCATGCGTTATCTGTCGATTGCCGCCCCGTTGCTATGCGCAGCCTTGCTTGCGCCTGTCAGTCTGCGGGCGCAAGATGGCGTGCTGAACCCGGAGGAAGGGGGGCTGAGTGCCCTGACCGCGGCTCTGGAAACGCGCCCCGAATGGTTGGGGGTGACGTGCTGGCAGGTTTACGAGGTGCAGAAAGGGGGCATGCATGCGGCGGCGATTGCGGCCATGCGCGCCTGTGCCGATGCGGGGAATGAGCCTTCAATGATCCTGATGTCTCATGCGTATGAGAACGGGCTGGGCGTCGCGAAAAACCCCGCACTGGCGGCGCATTGGGTGAAACGGGCAGCAGAGCGCGGCTATGCGACGGCGCAACTGCATTACGCGCGGGCCTTGTTGCAGGGGGCCGGGGTGCCTCGGGATGAGGGGCAGGCGCGGTTCTGGTTGATGCAGGCGGCCGCAGGTGGTGATCGCGACGCGCGGGCCTGGTTGGCAGATTGGCCGCAATCCTGAGACATGGCATCGGCCTGCATTTGGCCTTTCATCCACACAAAACAGAACGGCCCGCCAAAGGCAGGCCGTTTTGTTTGTCTTCATTCTGCGGCTTCAGGCGAGTCTGGTTGCTCTGCCTTGGGTTTTTCCACCTTGGGCTTGCGCGGCGCTGAGGGCTTTTTCGGTTTGGGCTTCGCCTCGGTGGGCAGCGGCAGTTCGGATTGCCGGGCCGGAGCCGCTTCGGTCTGAGGTGCGATTTGTTTCGCAGCAGCTTGCGGCGAGGCGACCTCAGGGGGCAACGCGGCGGGCTTCAGCGGTTCGACCTCGGGCTGAGCGAGGGTCTGCACTGCGACAGGTTCCTGCTCGCGGCGTTGATCGGCGCGTTGGTCCTGACGCTGATCGGGGCGCTGATCGGGACGCGGCGGGCGTTGATCGTGGAAATCGCGGCGTTCCCGGTTCTGGTCCCGCGGAGTATCACGATTGCCGCCTTCACGGTTCGGGTCACGCTCGCGCTGGCGATTGCGGTTCTGATCTCGGTTCTGGTCTCGATTGCCATCGCGGGCGGGATCGCGGCGGTGAGGATCGCGGGGGCGGGCCTCGGGCGTTTCGACCAGCGGGCTGTCCTCTTCAGACACAAAGCCCATGGGTTCCGCAAAATCGGGCTGGTCACCCGTGCCGAAGTCGGTCTGGTCGCGCGCCTCGCGGTAATCGCCGCGCGGCTGGTCGCCACGGTCGCGATGCTGGCCATTCTGGCCACCATTGTTCTGGCCGAACTGCTGCTGGCGGGCCTCCTGTTCGGCGGCCAGCTCGCGTTGCGCCTCGCCCAGCATACGGGTGTAATGCTCGGCATGTTGCAGGAAGTTCTCGGCGGCAACCCGGTCATTGGACAATTGGGCATCGCGGGCGAGGATCAGGTATTTCTCGATGATCTGCTGTGGCGTGCCACGCACCTTGCCTTCGGGCCCGGAGCTGTCGAAGACGCGGTTGACGATATTGCCGATGGAACGCGGGCGGTTCGACTTGGAACGCGAGCGGGACTTGGAGGATCTCATCTTGTCCTTTGATCCGGTAAAGGGCCGGGAGGCCAGCAGCCGCCTTGCGAGGCACATCCTCAACAGGCGAAAATCTGTTTGGGCTGATCGGCGGGGGCTCAGATCAGCCCGTCCACCTGAAAACCGGAGTAATCATGCAGGGGCGTGCTGACAAGCGGATTCTGTGCGCGGGTTGCGGATTTTCGGCGAAAATCCGCGGCTGTTGCGCCTTAGCCCGGCACCTGCGCACAAACGACACGATCGCGGCCATCGAAATCGGGCAAAACGCGCAGCGATTGCAGACCGGCGGATGCGAAAAGGGCCGCGACATCGGCTGCTTGTCGGGGGCCGATCTCGACCATCAAACGGCCCGACGGGGCAAGATGCGCAAGTGCTCTCGCCGCGATGGCGCGATAGGCGTCCAGCCCATCCCCGCCGGGTGACAGCGCCAGATGCGGTTCCCAGTCCAGCACACCGGGGGCCAGCTCGGCCATCTCGGCCGTCGTGATATAGGGCGGGTTCGAGACGATCAGGTCGAACTGTCCTTCCACAGGCTCAAACCAGCTCCCTTGCGCGAAGCTCAGCCGGGTTTCAACGCCAAAGGTGGCGGCATTGCCGCGCGCCACAGTCAGGGCTTCGGGAGAAAGATCGGTCGCAAGGCCGGAGGCCTCGGGGCTTTCGGCCAGCAGGGTGACGGCGATGGCTCCCGATCCGGTGCCAAGATCCAGCAGGCGGTGGAAGGGCTGCGACAGTGCTTGGGCCACCAGTGTTTCAGTTTCGGGGCGCGGGTCCAGCACATCGGCGGTCACGCGGAAATTGCGACCCCAGAACTGCCGACGGCCCAAGATCTGGCTCACAGGGCGCCCTTCCATCCGGGCTGCCAGCAAAGCGGCAAAGGCGGATTCGGCTTCGGCCGTGACCGGATCATGCAGCAGGATCATCAGCCGGTCGGCAGGCTGGCCAAGTGCATGCGCCAGCAGCAGGCGCACATCGCGGGTCGCATCTGGCAGGCCGGCGGCGGTCAACCGTGCCACGCCATCGCGGAACAGGGTCTGGCCGGTGGCGGGGCTGGTGGTCACGCGTCCAGCTCCGCCAGTTTTGCGGCCTGATCATGGGCGGTCAGCGCGTCGATAATGGCGCTGAGGTCGCCTTCCATGATCTGCGGCAGGGCATAGAGGGTCAGGTTGATGCGGTGATCCGTCATCCGCCCCTGCGGGAAGTTATAGGTGCGGATGCGTTCGCTGCGGTCGCCCGAGCCGACCTGGGCCTTGCGATCGGCGGCGCGGGCCTGCGCGGCACGATCCCGCTCCATCTCGAACAGGCGGGCGCGCAGCACCTGCATGGCGATCTCGCGGTTGCGATGCTGTGACTTCTCGGAACTGGTGACGATGATGCCGGTGGGCAAATGGGTGATCCGCACCGCCGAATCTGTAGTGTTCACATGCTGGCCACCTGCCCCGCTGGCGCGCATCGTGTCGATGCGGATGTCGGCGGCGGGGATCTCCAGATCGACCTCCTCGGCCTCGGGTAGCACGGCGACGGTGGCGGCAGAGGTATGGATGCGCCCGCCCGCCTCGGTCTCTGGCACGCGCTGCACGCGGTGGGTGCCTGCCTCGTATTTCAACCGGGCAAAGACCCCCTCGCCCTGCACATGGGCGGTGAATTCCTTGATGCCGCCCAGATCAGAGAGCTGCTGTTCCAGGATTTCAAAGCGCCAGCCCATGCGTTCGGCATGGCGCTGATACATGCGCGCCAGGTCACCCGCGAAAAGGCTGGCTTCCTCGCCCCCGGTACCGGGCCGGATTTCGAGGATCGCGGGCCGGGCATCTGCGACGTCTTTGGGCAGCAGAGCCAGTCGCAGCGCCTGTTCCTGTTCGGGAATCGCCGCCTTGAGGCGCGGCAGTTCCTCCTCGGCCAGGGCCTTCATTTCCGGGTCCGACAGCATGGCTTCGGCCTCTGCCAGATCGTCGAGCGATTGCCGATAGGCTGCGATCTGGGTGACCACGGGCTTCAACTCGGAATATTCGCGCGACAAGGCGGCGATTTCGGCGGGCGCGGCACCAGCCGAAAGCCGCGCCTCCAGATAGTCAAAGCGCCGGGTGATCTGGTCGAGTTTGTCGAAGGGAACCATGAGGTCGGTTTCGCTTATGGTTTTGGGCCGGTCAAGGGGGGCCGATGTCGAATGGATATTTGGGCCAAGATGAAACGGGGGCGACGCGCAGGGGATTGCACGGGCGCGCAGATCGGGCGACAAGCGGGGCATGACACCGGATATTCTTTGCATCGGTTCCGTGCTGTGGGACATCATCGGTCGCTCGCCCGTGGTGATGCGGCTTGGATCAGACGTGCCGGGGCGGATCACCCGCCTGCCCGGCGGCGTGGCGATGAACATTGCCATGACATTGCGCCGCTTTGGCCTGCAACCGGGGTTGCTGACCGCGATCGGCCGCGACCCGGAGGGCGACGAGCTGGTCGCCGCCTGTGCCCGCATGGGCATGGAGGTCGGTGCGATCTATCGCAGCGAGGATCTGCCGACCGATCGTTACATGGCGGTGGAAGGGGCGAATGGCCTGATTGCCGCCATTGCCGATGCGCATTCGCTGGAAGCGGCGGGCGACAAGATCCTGCGTCCGCTGGCGGATGGCCGTTTGGGCCACGCCGCAGAGCCCTGGGCGGGGCTGATCGCGCTGGATGGCAACCTTACCGAAAGCCTGCTGGCTGAAATCGCGGTCTCGCCGCTGTTTGCCCGTGCCGATCTGCGCCTGGCCCCGGCCAGCCCCGGCAAGGCGGAGCGGCTGTTGCCGCTGCTCGCTCACCCGCGCGCCACGCTTTATGTGAACCTTGAGGAGGCCAGTCTGATCTGTGCCGCCGAGTTTACAACGGCGGCAGAGGCGGCAGCGGGGATGCTGGCACGCGGCGCGCATCGGGTGCTGGTCACGCATGGCGGCAAGCCCTGTGCGGAAGGGACGGCGGGCCTGGGTGTCATCACCGATTGCCCGCCCCCGGTTCTGGTGACGCGGATCACCGGTGCGGGCGACACTTTCATGGCGGCCCATATCGTCGCCGAACGGCGCGGCGAGGGGCGCGAGGCGGCGCTGTCCTCGGCCCTGCGTGCCGCTGCCACTTATGTTTCAGGAGAAATCGGATCGTGACCCTGCCGCTTGAATTCACCCCGGAAGTGCGCGCCGCGCTGGAGGCCGGACGCCCGGTTGTGGCGCTGGAATCCACCATCATCACCCACGGCATGCCTTTTCCGCAGAATGTCGAGGCCGCCC
This sequence comes from uncultured Gemmobacter sp., assembly GCA_937983495.1. GTDB lineage: Bacteria > Pseudomonadota > Alphaproteobacteria > Rhodobacterales > Rhodobacteraceae > Gemmobacter. Next base: position 5,522 of record CALKAA010000523.1, read on the forward strand.
GTGCCGTGGAGGCCGAAGTGCGCAAAGGCGGTGCCGTGCCCGCCACCATCGCGGTGATGGGCGGGCGCATCCATATCGGGCTGACCGATGCTGCCCTTGATCAACTGGGGCAGACCCCGGATGCGATGAAGTTGAGCCGGGCTGACCTGCCCGCATGCGTCGCCTTGGGGCGCGTCGGGGCGACAACTGTCGCGGCAACCATGATCTGCGCTGCCATGGCCGGTATTTCGGTCTTTGCCACCGGTGGTATTGGGGGCGTGCATCGCGGGGCGGAAACCTCGTTCGATATTTCCGCCGATCTGGTGGAACTCGGGATTTCGCCGGTGACCGTGGTCGCGGCCGGGGCCAAGGCCATTCTCGATCTGCCGAAAACCCTGGAAGTGCTGGAAACTCAGGGTGTTCCGGTCATCGCCTTTGGACAAGATGCCTTTCCGGCCTTCTGGTCGCGCGATTCCGGCTTGAAGGCTCCCTTGCGGATGGATGACGCGGCACAAATCGCCGCTGCGCATCTGATGCGCCAGACCCTTGGCCTGAAAGGAGGCCAATTGGTGGCCAATCCTATCCCTGAAGCGGCAGAAATTCCGCTGGCCGAGATCATGCCAGTGGTGGAAACTGCCCTGGCCGAGGCCGAAGCGCAGGGTATCGCAGCCAAGCAGGTGACGCCCTTTCTGCTGGACCGCATTTTCGAGCTGACGGCTGGCAAGTCTCTGGCCAGCAATATCGAGCTGGTGCTGAACAATGCGCGCCTCGCGGCGGCCATAGCGGTAGAAATCGCCCGGCAAAGGGCCTGACCGCGATTTTTCGTCGAAAAATCGCTGCCCCGGCGTTGCGATGCCGGGGCGGCGTGGCTAGATCGGCCAAAACAGGGAAAACCGATGACCGAACATAGCCCCAAACGACCAGGCCTGCTGGCCAGCCTTCGTGCCAGCCTCTTGACCGGCCTTGTCGTCGTTTTACCCATCGGCCTGACGGTATATCTGATCTATACGGTGGTGGGCTGGATCGACAGCTGGATCCTGCCGGTGATCCCCTATGCCTGGCAGCCGGATCAACTGGTGGCCTATTACATCGGCCCCGAGGCAAATTTCCCCACGCGTGGTGTGGGCGTTATCGTCTTCCTGATCTTCACCATCATCGTCGGCTGGGTGGCCAAGGGGTTTCTGGGGCGCTCGCTGATCGGTCAAACCGAACGGCTGGTGGATCGCATGCCCGTGGTGCGCTCAGTCTACGGTGGCTTCAAACAGATCACCGAGACCTTCTTTGCCAAATCGGAAAAGAGCTTTGACAAGACCTGTCTGGTGGAATTCCCTCGCCCCGGATGCTGGGCAGTGGGGTTTGTCGCCACGACCGCCAAGGGCGAGATTGCCACAAAGCTGCCGACCGACCGCAAGATGATCGCAGTTTTTGTCGCGCTGACCCCCCTCACATCGGGAATCCTGATGTATGTGCCCGAAGAAGACGTGATCTTGCTGGATATGAAGGCCGATGAGGTGGTGAAGCTGATCGTCTCGGCAGGGCTTGTGGCTCCCTCTGCCAAGGAGGTGCGGGCGCTGGTCGATCAGGCTGGCGGCGACCAGACGGCAGGTTAACCGAACAACCCGCGCAGATCGACCGAGCTTTCCTGCCCAACCTGTGCCGCATGGCGCTTGAGCCACCCCTCTGCCGCCTGACGACCCGCCGTTTTCAACCTCGCCAGCAGCGCAGGTGTCGGGTTCAGTTTGCTCCCGGCGGAGAGGTCGTTCATCAACTTGTCATCCGCGATCAGATGCAGCCGCACGTCCTTCATGGCACCTGCTGGCATCCGCCCCTCGGCGATCAGGCGCTTGACAAAGGCAATCGCGCGCAGCTCGCCAAGAAGGGCAGCGTTGAAGCCGATCTCGTTGATGCGATCCTGAATCTCCATCGGGCTATGCGGCAGCGCCTCGCGCCGCAGCGGGTTGATGGAAATCAGCAGGATGTCTGCGGGCAAATGCGGCTGATAGAGCGGGAACAGCGCAGGATTACCGGTGAAGCCCCCATCCCAGAAAGCCTCGCGCTGGCCCGTGGCAGGATCGTCCATCTCCACGGCCTGAAACACCGTTGGCAGGCAGGCCGAGGCCAGCAGTGCATCTGGGGTGATCTCGGTCCCGGCAAAGACCCGTATCTTGCCGGAGCGCACATTGGTGGCCGAAACGAACAGGTCAGGCCCCTGCCCCTTGCAGATCTGAGAGAAATCAAACCGTTCCACAACCTTGCGCAGAGGGTTCTGCCATAGTGGCCCCCAAGCATAAGGGGTTGTCAGTTGCGCCGCGAGACCTGCGGGCGAGAAAGGCAGATGGGCTGCCGCAACATCGCCCCAGGCTGCCGCCACGGGAAAGGCGGCGCGGAACCAGTCCGTCACCCGGAAATCCCCGGCCGCTTCCACGGCAGCCCAAAGTTCGTTCAGCGCGGCCCTGGCCCCCTCGGCCCCGCCTTGCAGTAACCCCGCCTTCAAGGCGGCCGCGTTCAACGCGCCGGCCGAGGTGCCGCTGATCCCTGCGATGTCCAGCGCGGGCTCCTCAAGCAAACGATCCAGCACGCCCCAGGTAAAGGCCCCATGCGCGCCCCCGCCTTGCAGCGCGAGGTTCAGCCGCATCACAGGGCCGTCCAGCCCCCATCCACGCTGATCGTGGTGCCGGTGATCTGATCCGCCGCCGGGCTGGAGAGGAATACCACCGTGCCACCCAACTGTTCCGTGGTGGCGAACTGGCGCGAGGGCTGGCGCTGCAACATCACCTCACGGATCACGGTTTCGCGGTCCATGTTGTATTGCTTCATCGTGTCGGGGATCTGCGCTTCGACCAGCGGCGTCAGCACATAGCCGGGGCAAACAGCATTGCAAGTGATGCCCTGCCCCGCCACCTCCAGCGCGACGGTCTTGGTCAGCCCCACCACGCCATGTTTCGCGGCCACATAGGCCGATTTGAACGGCGAGGCGGTCAGCCCATGCGCCGAGGCAATGTTGATCACCCGGCCCCAGCCCTTCGCCTTCATGCCGGGCAGCGCGGCGGCCGTGGTATGAAACGCCGAGCTGAGGTTGATGGCCAGAATGGCATTCCATTTCTCGACCGGAAATTCCTCGACCGGCGAGACGAACTGGATGCCTGCATTGTTCACCAGAATATCGCAGCCCCCGGCCTGTTCGACCAGCGCCCGGCACGCCTCGCCCTTCGACATGTCGGCGGCGATATAGCTGACCTTGGCCCCCGTTTCAGCCGCCAGTTGCGCTGCCAGCGCGTGATCCTCTGGCCGGTCGGTGAAGCTGTTGAGGATGACCTCCGCCCCGGCTTTGGCCAGTTCGGTGGCGACGCCGAGACCGATGCCGGAATTTGACCCGGTGACGATGGCGCGTTTGCCTTGCAACATGGTGAGGCTCCTTTCCATTTTGCAATGCAGCATAGCGCATGTCTGTAACAGGACCAGAGCCATTGCAACTCATGGGCAAGCATCGGCCGGTCTGGTGGTAGGCCGGGTCTTTCAGCCTGTCAGCGAAGGGCGCAGGGCCTCAAGATCCAGCAGCGGTGAGACCCCATCCGCCCGATCTGCCATGACCAGCGCCCGTGCCAAACCCGTTCGCAGGATCATCCGGCAGGGCCGCCAGCCAGAGCCGGGTTTGCGCAAGGCAGCCAGCAGCAGCGGTGCGCTGCGAGTCAGCAACCGGTCCCAACGCCGTGTCGGCAACAGGCTTTCAACGGCAATCCCTTCTGCCAGCAGAATTTCGTGCCGATCCATCAGCAGGTTGTAAACCGGCCTCGGTTCGACCTCTGACGCCCAGCCGTCGAAAGCACGGGCGGGAACCAGGGCCTCACGGCTGCCTGTCCATAATTCCAGCCGCCGCGATCCGATCAGCACGCGGTGTTGCGGCGACAGCAGCAGCCGGTTCTGGCCAGATGTCAGCGCCAAAAGCCGCTTTTCTGCGGGTTGCCACAGCAGGTGGCGCAGCGGTTGCATCCCGTGATCCGCTGTCCAGAGCAGATCACCCGGTCGCAAATCCTCGACCCGCCGTCCACCTCCGGCACAAAGCAGCCGAGTGCCCTCTGCCAGGCAAAAGCCCGCGACATGCAGGCTGTTGATGGCGAGATTTTCCCATGCCTGATTGCTTTCATTGTAGAAATCCATCGGGATGCCGTAGAACTGCACGGTGCCGGCCCCGAATTCATACATGAACCCCACGGCCTGCGCCGGATTCCCGCCCCCTGTGGTCATCAATACCTCGGCCCCGGCAGGCAGGCTTGCGGCATCGACATAGCCATGCGTGGTGTAATTGCCGCCATCAATACTGGTGTCATTCACCCCGGCCGCCGGGCCATTGCCAAGGCTCGCCTCGCCCGCTGTGGTCAGGTCTGCATCTGCGGACAGGTGCCGCACCACTGTCAGATCGGTGCCGGGCAGCACGGTTTCCGGGTTTGCGACGCCAATGGCACGATCGTAAAAGACCATATTCATGCCATTGGAGATGGCAGCACTGATCTGCGGCATGGCATTGAGGAATTCGGCGGAATAGCCGTCATTGCTGCCATTCCAGACATAAAGCGCATCAATCTGCGACAGTTCCGCTGCCGAAAGCGTATCCAGCGCAACCGGGGTGTGGCCAGCCGCGATGATGTCATCGGCCATGCCCGAGACACCAAAGCCTTCCATCATGGAATAATAGCCGATCACCGCCACTGGACACCTCGCATGTGCGGCCAGTTTCGGAGCGAACAATGAAGATCAGATTAAAAAAAACGCCGGCAC